>CAYZIQ010000036.1:0-15056 GCA_964478375.1 uncultured Chloroflexus sp.
ACCACTCCCCCTCCACCCACACCGACCCCCATCCCTATGGCGGCCATTGTCAATGGTGAGGGCATTACGGCCGCCGAATTCGAGGCCGAATTGGCCCGCTTTCAGTCCACGCAGACGGCTTTGGGGAAAGCCATCGCTCCTGAAGATGCCGCCCGGCAAGTGATGGACGACCTGATTGACCAGGTGCTCCTGGCGCAAAGCGCCCAGGCAGAAGGCTTCAGCCTGGACAATGCTGCGGTACAGAGCCGCATAGATAGTTTGGCAGAACAGACCGGAGGTCCGGATAAGCTAGCTGCCTGGGAATCGCGGCACGGTTACACTGACGAATCCTTCCGCCTGGCATTGCGCCGTCAAATCGCGGCAGCCTGGATGCGCGACAAGATCATAACCGCTGTGCCCGAGACTGCCGAACAGGTACATGTCCGGCAGATTTTGCTCTATAATTCAGACACGGCGCAAAAAGTGATTGAGCAGTTGAAAGCCGGGGCGGATTTTGCCACGCTGGCTGCACAGTACGATCCCGCCACGCAAGGCGAATTAGGCTGGTTCCCGCGCGGCTACCTGCTTCAGCCACAAATCGAGGCGGCAGCCTTCGCCCTCCAACCCGGTCAAAATAGCGATGTCATCCAGACTTCGGTGGGGTACCACATCTTGATGGTGCTCGAACACGACCCTAATCATCCATTATCCCCAGATGCCCGCCTGACGCTCCAGAACCAGGCGTTGGCGAACTGGCTCCAGGAGCAGCGCGCCAGGAGCACGATCATTCTGGCACCCTGAACGGGAGAAACCGCAATGGACAATTTTGACATGCAGACCGATAAGCGTCCCCCCAATCCAATCCTGTGGAACGTCGCCACGGTCATTGTCTTACTCGGGACCCTGGCCCTGGGTATTCTCTTTTTGGACATTTTCATCAGCCCGGCCTCCAGCCTGAATCCTTTTCCGCCCCCTCCATCACCCACCCTGCTCCAATTCCCAACCGCAACGATCACGCCCCGCTCCTTGCCGGCCACCTGGACCCCCAGCCTGACTATTCCGCCCAGTGAGACCCCAACGCCGAGACCGACCTATACACTTGAGCCAACGTATACGCCCTTCTATCTTAGCCCGCATGAAGAAACACCCACTGCCACGGAAATATTAACCTCTACTGCCACGTTGGAAGAAACACCAACGAGTACTTCCACCCAATCTGGGGTGCCCTTCGCTGCAGCAGTGGATTATATAGCCAGCACCATCTACCACCCCGACGCCGGTTGCAACTGGATGGGTGTGGCCGGACAGGTTGTGGATAAGAATAACAGCCCTATTCTATATCTGACCATCCACTTGGGCGGGACGGTGGGTGACCAGGCGGTGGATTATCTCAGCCTTAGCGGCACTGCCCCCACCTTTGGCCAGAGCGGCTTCGAATTCGTGCCCGGCAACAAGCCAATGGCTTCCACCCAAACGCTGTGGATCCAATTACTTGACCAGCAGAACCTGCCCTTCAGCGATAAAATCTACCTAGATACCTTCGAGGAATGTGATAAAAATTTGATCATGGTGCGCTTCAAGAAAGTACAATAAGTAAAAATTGCTCAACCTCCCGCAGGTTGTGAACCTGCGGGAGGTTTTCTATTTATTACACTGCCGTGTTCCAGTGTGCATACTTGGGATTGTTGCCGCGTACCACACCTATGAAGAGCTTACGCAGAACCTCGGTTATCGGCCCCATCTCTCCGCCTCCCACTGGCCGGTGATCCACCCTGGTGACCGCCGTCACCTGGGCAGCGGTGCCGGTCAAGATCAATTCGTCGCAGATGTAGATCTCGGTCCGGTCAATCGGGCGCTCCACCACAGTCATTTTCAATTCGCTCTTTGCTAGCTCAATGACCGTCCGCCGCGTGATGCCCTCCAGGATGTTCTCGGTCACGGGTGGGGTGATGAGCACGTTGTCGCGGACGATGAACAAATTCATCGCGCTGCCTTCCGAGAGGTGCCCATCCTGAGTCAAAACGAGCGCCTCGTCGAAGCCAGCGCGCGCCGCATCGGTCTTGATCAACGCCGAGTTGACGTACGCCCCGCTAACTTTGCCGCGTGCCGGGATCATGTTGTCGTCAATACGCCGCCAAGAGGAAATCGTCACATGGGCGCTAGTGTCATTCTTGATATACTGACCAAACGGCATGGCAAAGATGGTCAGCTCGTCGGTCAGATTGTGCAGGCGGACGCCGATTTGTTCATCCGCCTTGTAGGCCAGCGGGCGAATGTAGATATCCTGCTGGTAATTATCTTGGCGCAGCAACTCTAATGTTAAATGTGTCAGGCTTTCGGGTGTGTGATCGAATTCCATGCACAGTAAACGGCACGAATGCAGAAAGCGGCGGTAATGATCCTTGGGACGAAAAACGAAGAGCTTTTTCTTCTCTTCGTTCCAGTAGCCGCGCAAGCCGCCGAAAACTGCTGTGCCATAGTTGAGCGCATGGGTCGCCACCCCAACCTTTGCCTCGGAATAGGGGACGATCTTACCCTGAAAAAAAGCGTGCTTTGGAAGATCCATAGACACACCTCCAGTATAGGATTGGTTGCAGCCCCTTTCTGCGGGATAATTATACCCGAAACGCTCCGCCGCGTTCCGGACCCTCTGCCTGCCTCCAAAAAGGAACCCGTTTCCTCCGGGAAAACGGGTTCCTAAATTATTGACACTTGCGGCTACCCACAGTATAATTGTTTCGATATTTATCGAATTAATTATACGTGGATGAAACTATGAACGCCTCAACTGACATGCTCGACTTCGTCAAAGCCCTCTCAAATGCTGACCGGCTGCGCATTATCGGCGCGCTGAGCCAGGGTTCTCTCACCACCTCTCAGGTTGCCGCACAACTCAGCCTTCCCCTCCGCGATGTGATCAACCACCTGTCCTTCCTCGCGCATGTGGGAATTCTCCTCGTCCATGTAGCGGATAAAAAGCAGGATGAAATCTACGAGCTGGATTCCGCCTTTCTCGAACAGTTCTTCCGCCAGCAATTACGGGGAACGCACCCTGTGCATGTCCCTGCCCCGGACGCGAAGGAGACAGCACGCCGGGACCTGGCCGCCCACCTCAACCCGGATGGGACCATCCGCCAGATTCCGCGTCAGGCCGGCAAGCTGCGCGTGATCTTGAACTATCTCATCAACGCTTTCGAGGCTGACAAATTCTATACCGAAAAGGAAGTCAATGTTATCCTAAAGCATTTCAACGAGGATGTCTCCGGCTTGCGTCGTGACTTGGTGGATGCTGGCCTGCTTGCCCGCGAACGGGATGGTTCACGCTACTGGCGGAAGTAAAATTATGGCCGATCAGAACACCGAGCTAGTGATTTTCTTCAAGGCCTTGGCGGATGCAAACCGACTGAAAATCCTGGGCCTGCTTGCCCAACGGCCATACAGCGGCGAGGAGCTGGCCGCCCTGCTCGACCTGAAGCCATCCACGGTTTCCCATCATCTTTCGAAACTGGCGGAGGCTGGCCTGGTATCAGCACGCGCCGAGGGTTATTACAGCGTCTATGAACTGGATCGCAAGGCGCTCGAAGCGACGACACGTGACCTGTTCTCTGGCGAGCGCATAGCCGCCGCTGCCGCCGATGTGGACGCGGAGGCCTACGACCGCAAAATCATCGCCGATTACACCCGCCCCGACGGCAGCTTGAAGACTATCCCGGCGCAGCACAAGAAGTTGGAGGCAATTCTACGGCACTTGGTCGAGGCTTTCGAGCCGGGCAAGCGTTATAGCGAGAGGGAAGTGAACGAAATCCTGGGTCGCTTCCACGCGGATACCGCCACCCTGCGGCGTGAGTTGGTTGGGTATAGGCTGATGGAGCGCGAGGGAGGAGGGGAAGAGTATTGGAGAAAAGGATAATGAATTTAGCGGTGCTCTAGATCGAAACTCTCAGAACCGAACAATGGCGGGTGAAGAGGCTCTGCATCCAAGATCATCACGCGCCCTTTGGCAAAGTAAGCAAAATCGAAATCGGTCGAGTCGCCGGCATTCTTGCCAGGGATGGGCAGCAGTCGCGCGGTAAGGGGTTTATCCAGGCGTAACGCCAGCGCGGAGAGGTCAAGCAGCAACGCAGTGATCTGTTCCGGCGTAGTATCACCCGGTAATGGTATCGTGTCCAGCCCAGCTCCACATACGGTAGAGTAGAGCAACAGGTCTTTGACCGAGAGCGTTCCCTCGGCGGCGCGTTGAGCCAAGATAGCATCTTCCAGCAATGGCAGCATCAGCCCGCTGAAACCAGCACGCGGGAAACGGGCGCGGTCAATTGCTTCGGTAAGGATAGCGGCCGCGGCCAGCGAGCCGTGCAATCCCACCTTTGGCACACCCATACGCTCGAAAGCCGCGCCCAATGACCTAGTCTCTTCCGGGTAGGGGGCCAGCGAGTAGTCAATGCCGCCAAAGTGTAGGCTGTAACGGTACTTCAACAGATCGGCAACCGCGACCAGTTTTCGGGCATGATCCTCCACCGCCGCGATCAGTCCCCGCTGTCCCTCCGCTATCGTCTTTGCCTCTGCAAAAACCTGCACGGCTAAGTCTGCGGATTCGATTGCCAGGGCAAAAGAAGGCGTATCCCCTTCGTGATAGGCGGCCGGGAAGAATGGCGTTCCCGGATTGACGTTTGCCAGGGCTGCAAAGCGCAAGTTGGCAAAGCCATCCGAAGTAATCGGCCCGCATTTGACGATCACTTCCGCACAGGCGCGCACGGCGGAAAGTGAGAGGCCGGTTTTCGCATCCGCCATCACACCAGAAAAAAAGACGTTTTCTGCTGCGGCGATGGCCTCTGGAATGACGAGGTAGCTGTACGGGAATTCGGGCAGGGCCGGGCCGAGAGCGGCATAGTCAATGCCCGTAGCCTGGATGGCAGCACCCATCATCTCGGCCAGTTTCGGCGTTTCGGTGGTCTTTCTTGGCCCCAACAAGCGAGGAAAAGGGACGCTCGCCAAGCGCATCGTCTGGACCTCGTAACCCGCCGCTTCAAAAGCCCCCTTGGCCTCAGCCAGGAACGTGCCAGCCTCCTGGAGTATCTTGACCTCCAGCGGCCAGCTGGGGTTCGTAAAGTAGGTGATTGAGCGGATTTTCATCAGTTGGCTCGCAGATCGCCATCAAGAAATCAAACCTACCTGTCTTCCGACGCGGGCGAAGATTTCAAGCACACGATCGAGCTGCTCGTCGGTGTGGGTGGCCATGTAACTGGTACGCAGCAACTGGTGGCCTTCAGGCACGGCGGGCGAAATCACGGGGTTGACAAAGACGCCCGCCTCGAAAAGCACTTTCCAGATCAGCAGCGTGCGCATGTCGTCGCCAATGAGAATAGGGATGACGGGCGTCTCGGATTGGCCAATGTCGAACCCGAGGCGGCGATATTCCTGCCTCATGCGGGCGGCAATCTCGTTGAGGCGCGCGACGCGTTCTGGCTCTTCCTGCATCACGTGCAGGGCAGCCAGGGCAGCGGCGGCGTTGGCGGGTGGGATACTGGCGCTAAAGATCAGAGCGCGGGCATGGTGCTTGATGTAATGTATCACCGGCTCGTCTCCGGCGATGAATCCACCCAGTGAAGCGAATGATTTGCTGAAGGTGGACATGATGAGGTCCACGCCGTCAGTCACGTTAAAATGCGCAGCGGTGCCGCGCCCGCCGCCGAGCACACCCATGGCGTGGGCGTCATCCACCATCAGGCGCGCCCCGTACTTTTTACAGATTGGGACCATTTCTGGCAATGTGGCGATGTCGCCTTCCATGCTGTACAGTCCATCCACCACTACCAGCCTACCCTTTCCGTTGGGAACACTCTTCAGAACGCGCTCCATGTCGGTCATGTCATTATGGCGGAAACGCTTGGTCTCGCCCCAACCCAGGCGCGCCGCATCCACGATGCTGGCATGATCCTGCTTATCCAGCACTACAACATCTTCGCGGCTGACCAGGGCCGAGATCGTGCCCAGGTTGGTCTGCATGCCGGTCGAGAAGACCAGTGCCCTTTCCTTCCCCACCCATTCAGCCAGTTCCTCCTCGAGCTGCTCGTGCAACTCCAATGTCCCGTTTAGAAAGCGCGAACCGGTGCAGGAAGTGCCATAGCGTCGGATGGCATCCAAAGCGGCCTGACGCACCTTGGGGTGTGTGGTCAGACCGAGATAGTTGTTCGAGCCGCACATGATCAGGCGGCGTCCCTGGAATACAGCCTCTGACCCTTCGTTTTCCGTCAGCGGTATAAAGTAGGGATAATAACCGGCGGCGATGGCTTCTTTGGCTGCAGTGAAAAGTGAGCACTTTGCAAAAATATCCATGAATTAGTCTCCTAAGGTATGACAGCGGCCTTGATGGTTTCTCAGAAATGATTTGCTTTTTTCTTACGTCCGGAGGCAGCCATCTGATCTAACACGGCAAAGACGAGGCTCTTGGGCAATCTGGTACTCACAACGTAGAAGAACCACGCGTCAGAACCAGGGAAGATGAGGAAATGCCCCTTCGCTGCCTGCCCTAGAATGGCACGTCCCACGGTTTCGGCTGATAGAGCTTTAGCAGTCCCGGTAATGGCTTTGGTCTCAGCGGGTTTAAATGGCTCCTCGTAAGCCAGTTGAGGGGTATCAGTATCGGGAGGAAAGGCGACCGAGACGAGGATGCCGAATGGCTTCATCTCGGCACGCAGAACCTCGGAAAAACCAGCCACAGCATACTTCGAGGCTCCGTAAGCAGAATAACCAAACACGCCCAAGTAACCGGCCATAGAGGATATGTTGATGATATGACCACTGCCGCGCTGGATCATCACTGGCAGCACAGCTTTGGTTACATACAGCGTGCTGAAATAGTTGACCTGCATCAAACGCTCGAAGATCTCCAACGGCAGATCTTGCACATAGCCGGGATGGGTGATACCTGCTGAGTTGATGACCGCATCTGGCGCGCCGAGGGCCTGCGTCACCTTGGCAACTGCCTGCGCCGCCTGCTCCGCATCCGATAAGTCAGCGGAAGTAACGCCAAACCGCTGAGAGGAAGTGGCGCGCCGGGCTTCCAGTTCGCATAGCGCGTTTTCCAGCGCCTCTCGCCGCCGCGCTACCAGCCAGACGTGCGCCCCCGCCTCCGACAGCAATTTCGCCGTAGCCAAGCCGATCCCGCTCGACCCGCCAGTGACAAGTACGATTTTATCCTTCCAATAAATCCTTGCCCGCATTACATTCCTCCTGTTAGAGATAGTCTGCTTGGATGATAAAACCCTAGTAGACGCAAATCGGTTTACACATCACGAGTTCTTTGCCTGACCACTTCGAACATCAAGACCGCCCCGGCTACTGCCGCGTTGAGTGACTCGCTACCGCCCAGCATGGGTATGCTGACCGTTTCTACTGCCAGTTTACGCGCCTGCTCACTTGCCCCCTCCGCCTCGCCGCCGACGATCAGCGCCAGCGGGGCGCGAAGATCGGTCTCCCAGTAAGAGCGGCCAGTTGTGTCAGCCAGGAATACCTTCAACTTCGCCGACTCGCTGATTCGTTGAATCTCATTCCAAGATAGGAAGTGTATCGGCAGTCTGAAGTGCGCACCCATGCCGGCGCGGACGACCTTCGGCGCAAAGGGGTCGGTAGTTTCGGGCGGGATCAATATGGCCTGTACGCCGGCGGCCGCTGCGGTGCGGAGCAGCGTTCCCAGGTTGCCGGGGCCGCGAATCTGATCGGGGATGAGGACGAAGTTGAGAGTAGAGAGTAGAGAGTCGGGAGTGGAAAGTAGAGAGTGGAGAGTGGAGAGTCGGGAGCAGGAAGGTCAAGAACGGCGAGAAGACCTTGTGAAGTTTCTGTGTCGCTCAAGGACTTCATCACGTTTGTTGAAATCAACTCCGTCTCTATGCCGCGCGACCTTAGACTTTCGACATTTGACTTGCCGCGTTCATTCAATGTCTCATCATAAAGGACAAAGCGAATCGGCCAGCCTGCGTTGACGGCTTCCTCCACCAGCCGCACGCCCTCGACAACAAAGGCACACTTCTCGCGGCGCTCTTTTGCGCGTCCGAGCAGGGCACGTGCGAGCTGTACCTTGGGGTTATGGCTGGAAGTAATCATGCCAGATTTTCAGGAAGGCATCTACTGTTGCTTGGTCATAGAGTACAATGCACACCTGCTTCAACGTGGAGGCCGGATTCTCGGAGAAATGATTCCGGATGGCCGAAAGGATTACGCCTGCAGCACGCTCCTTTGGAAAGCCGAAAATGCCAGTCGAAAGGGCGGGCATAGCGATGGATGACAGGCTGAGACCTTCCGCAGCTTTCATGGAGCCACCCACTGCTGCCGCTAATTTTGCATCCTCATCCCCGCCTGCACCCGCACTTTGGGTGTCTCCCCAGACCGGGCCCACGGCGTGGATCACGTAGCGGCAGGGCAGCGCCCCGGCCGAGGTCCAGGCTGGCGCGGCGTGGCTGACCGGCCCGTGCGTCCGCACCCACTCATCGCTTTCCTGCTGGATGATCTCTCCACCGCGCCGGAGGATTGCCCAGGCCACCCCGCCGCCGTGCTGGAGATACTCGTTCGCCGCGTTGACGATGGCGTCCACCTGCTCGGCCGTGATGTCGCCCTGGACAAGCTGGAGGGTCTGACCAGAGGGGAGGGCGGTTTCGACCAGGAGGGTGTTCATGAGGGGAAAAGAACAAAGTCAGCGCAAGCCGACTTCGCGCCTTTGGCAGCTTTAGGTTTCAGCTTGCTCCAAAGGCGATTGAAAAAGCCGTGTCCACTGTTTATTGCTTTTCTAGATTTCTGCAACAACATCATGCCATTCCGTGTCCACCGGATTATCCTGAATGTGGGTGAGCAACTCGCGGATTGGGACTCTGACATTCAAATGAACACGTGGAACAAAATGCAGGCCGAAATCACGCGATACTTTTTTTGTCTGAGATAGCCAATGTTTGAGTTCATCTGATAAATCTGCCCCCACATGATTGTACTTAACTTGTTTCCGGAGAAATGGAACGGCGTGAGTAATGATGACGATATTCTCAGGCAACAAGGCGAAGTAAATCCAATAATCTTTATCCAGAAACAGCCTTTCAATCCCTTGGATTCCATTTATTGCGAACCACTTGTCGGATTGTCCAACCGTCTTGACTTCAATTTTTCGTAATTCTCCATGCTTATTTATGGAAAGGCCGTTGAAACCCGAACGTTTCGTTGTTATTGTGAGCGAAAAGCCGCGAAATGTCTCGAGCGAGGTTACTAATGCCCACCCGCGTGCCTCGGTTCTGAGAGTATGTTCATTCTCCATAATGACTCTCCAACGTAATCTCCTTGTTGATTTTGATTGTCATTTCGTCTACAACCCCTCACCATTAAATAGCAATTCTTCATGATCTAAAATGACAGCCGTGCGTTTTTTCTCTATATCGGGGTAGATGTAAGTGATATTGCTAATGCCGGGAATTTTCCCTTGAAGAATTGCGCTCCAATCTGCAAAATCTCCCCAGTTGAAACTGTCGCAACTCGCTCTCGCTGCTTCTCTCCCATCTTCCGTCTCTGCCCACTCCAAAAGGAACTTCCGGATTGCCCGAAGTAACTCATCGGGCGATGGGTAGGAGTGAACCACTTCAACGATCACGCCAATCCTTTCGTGTTGATAATCCGTGATGATGGTAGTTATCTGAGACATGGTACCCTCTCGCAGTAATACAACCCGTTTCGCACGACCACAAGTATTTTACCTCACCCTTGGCAAATCGGCTAAAGCATTCGGGCGGAGTCTTGAACTCCGCCCGAACAGAAATCTTCAGAGGTACTCTATTTCGCCTTCGCCACCACTGCGGCAAACGCCTGTGGGTCGCGCACCGCCAGGTCGGCCAGCATCTTGCGATTGAGGGTAATGTCAGCTTTCTTCATCGCGGCCACCAGGCGACTGTAGGTGGTGCCGTTCAGCCGGGCGGCGGCGTTGATGCGGGCGATCCACAACTTGCGCAGATCGCGGCGGCGGAAGCGGCGGTCACGCGTGGCGTACCACATGCTCTTCAGCATTGCCTCGTTGGCGCGCCGGAAGAGCAGGTGCTTCGAGCCACGCTGACCCTTGGTGTACTTCAATACCTTCTTGTGACGGCGGTAGCCGTAAGGGCCACCTTTTACACGAGCCATTGTTTACCTCCTGCGGACTTGCGGGCGTCGGCGCAGGTTTGCCTGCGATCCAGTTGTGGACACCCGTCAGCCGCAACATGGTAGCCTAAAACGCTACCACATAGAACGGATATGATGCCTCAAAAGGCACGCTGCTGTGGGGGCGCGCAGCTGCGCGCCCCTACTTGAGATTTGGCGCCAGGCGCCGAACGCGCTTGATGATGCCCCGTCCCTTGACGGGTACCATCTCGGCGAACAAGGCCTTGACGCGCTTGGATGTCTTCCGGCGCAGGTGGGCCTTGCCGCCTTTGGTACGCACGATCTTGCCGGACCCGGTCACGCCGAACCGTTTCGAGGTGGCCTTGTGGGTCTTCAGCTTGTATTTTCGTTCTTTCTGCTTGCGCGGCACAGCAAATACTCCTCTCACAAAAATTCCGCGGGGCTGACCCCGCGGTTAACTCACTACTTCAGCAGACTTCACTTCAGCGCTCTCTTTGGGAACGAGTTTCTTCTTTCCTCGAGAGGGAACGAGCATCATGGACATTCCCCGGCCTTCGATGGCGGGCGCCTGTTCCACGCTGCTCACTTCGGCGAGTTCCTGGGCAATTTCTTTCAAATCTTCCAGGGCTAGTTCAGGGTAAGTGATCTCGCGCCCCCGGAAGCGGATGGTCACACGCACTTTCATCCCGTGCTCCAGCCAGCGGCGGGCGTCGTCCACCTTGTACATCCGGTGTGCGTCGTTGGTCTTGGGGCGTAGACGAATTTCTTTGACTTCGATCTTGGTCTGTTGCTTGCGAGCCTCGCGCTCCTTCTTCGTTCGCTCGTAGAGGAACTTGCCAAAGTCCATCACGCGGCAGACAGGCGGGGCGGAGTTGGGGGCAACCTCCACCAGGTCGAGTTCCGCCTCGCGGGCGATTTGCAGGGCCTGCTTGACCGGCACAACACCGATATTCTCTCCGTTGGGGCCAATCAGGCGAACCTCCGCAACCCGGATGGACTCGTTTACTCTAAATTCATTCGCGCTGATAAGTCTCTCCTTTTCTTAACAGAAGTCCAGCCAAGGGGCTGGCTTTAGCGGGCTGATAATACCATAAGTGCGCTTGACTCGTCAATAAAAGGGTCGAGAAGTTTTTACAAGGATTTTACCTCCAAGCCATACTGTGGTTACTCGGTGCTGATAGAATGCAAATCGTAAGCTCTAATCAGAAAGGAGAAAACAAGCCATGTCGAAAATTGCTGCTTTGCTCAAGAAAGTATCCGTGCTCGCCCTGATCCTCGCCATTGGACTGGCAGCTGTTTCAGTCTCAACGGTGTCCGCTGCCGGCCTCAGCGATCAGGACAATCCGCCGTCTGACCATCCCATTGTAGACGCTCTACTAGAGAAAGTTTGGGCGCGCGAACAGGCTATCTACCAGCGTCAGGATGATCGCCTGGCAAAGGCAGATGAGTTCTTCGCGAAGGTGCAATCGGGAATTGATAAGGCCACAGCCAACGGTTACGACGCATCCGCGGTTCAAGCTGCATTGGATGTCCTCAAGATCGCTGCGGAGGCGGCCAAGCCGATCCATGAGAACGCTGCCAGTATTATTGTCGCCCATGCCGGCTTCGACGCCAATGGCAAGGTGACCGATCGGGCGCAGGCTCGCGAGACAGTCAAGCTGCTGGGCCAATCCCTCAGGGATTTCCGCGGCACCGTCGGCGACCCGTTCAAGGCGCTGCGAGAAGCCGTCAAGGCATTCCGCCAGGCTCACAAGCCGGTCAACCCGTAACTCCAGCGAATCTCTCCAAAAGGACAGGAGCTGATGAGAATGGGGTTGGTGAACGGCATAGCTGTTCACCAACCCCTAATTTTTTCCGGTGGGAGCTGACTTTTGCCATCATTAATGCCCAACCTTTTCGGTTATCATCGGCTATATATGGTGTGAGGTATCATCTCAATAGAATGGGGGATGGGGGCGTGGGGCAGCGAAGCTGCCCACACACACCATTTTCCCCTTCTCGTTGAGATGTTACAGTATGAGCGCTCATCGAAGAATATCTCCGGGAGGAAGATGGACGAAGAACAAGCCATCCAACGGCTGAAGCGCGGCGATATCGGCGGTCTGGAGATTTTAGTCCACCATTACCAGGTCAAGGCTGTGCGCACGGCTTACCTCATCACACGCGATGCGGAATTAGCGGAGGATGTGGTGCAAGAGGCTTTCCTGAAAGTCTACCGCGCCATCCGAACCTTCGACGCAAGCCGTCCTTTTGAGCCCTGGTTCCTGCGCAGCGTAGTCCATGCGGCGGTTAAAGCTGCCCAAAAGACAGCGCGGCAAACCTCGCAGGGATCGGAGTTGGAAGAGCTGCTCGCTTCAGACGAATCCGTAGAAGCACAGGTCGAAACAGCCGAGTTCCAGCGTCAGGTCTGGGATGCCATGCAAAGTCTGTCTCCCCGCCAGCGCGCGGTCGTCGTTCAGCGCTATTTCCTGGATATGAGCGAAAGAGAGATGTCCGCCAAACTCGAAATCGCTCCCGGCACAGTCAAATGGCTGTTGAATTCAGCACGGACGCGGTTGCGCGCCCTGCTACGCAAGGAGGTGGAAGAATGACGCGCGAAGAACGCCTCCAACAGGCTCTTGAAGGAATTGCTGCACGGCAAATCCCCGAAACGACAAACCTCTGGCCGCGCCTTGCAGCCCGGATTGAAGAAAGGAAATCCCTGATGCAAAACCTGCGCGCCCGACCCGCTCTCGCGCTCTTCATTCTGCTACTCGCCCTGGCATTGTTGACCGGCGCGGCCTATGCTGTTGGTAAATCGCTAGGCTACCTCCCTGGCGTGGGGATTATTGACCAAAGCGCGCCCATTCGCGTGCTGGCAGAACCGGTCAGCATGACGCGCGAGGGGATCACCGTCACGGTCAAACAGGCAGCGCTGACCGCTGACCAGACGGTGGTCGTTTACACCGTAGAAAACGTGCCCTGGGAGGCACGCCCCCACACTGAGAATGTCCACGGATGCTTCGCCACGCCTTTCCTGCGCCTTCCCGATGGAAGCGAGTTAGAGCTTATCGAAGGCGGTGGCGAAATGGGAGGAGCCCGCTTTGTCTATCCCGCCATCCCGCCACAGGTCAACGAGGCAACCTTCTTTTTGCCTTGCATCGAGGAAACATTACCCGGTAAATCCCCCGTAAACTGGCAATTGCCCTTGCATTTCGTGCCTGCCCCGCCCGATCTGACCGTCGTCCCGGTTATCGAAATCCAACCCACTGCAACAGCCGAGACAGATCAGCCAATGGTAGTCACAGAAACGCCAACCATTGGAGCAACCTCACCGATCACACTGACCCATGCGATGCAAATCGGCGACCAGTACGTTCTGCTTGGCTCGTTGACCCAGCCTTCCTCCGACGGCTGGATCCAATTGACTGCCGCTAACCAAATTACCGACGCCAGCGGCAAGGAAATTTTCGCTTCTTCCCCAACGCTGGCCGGATTGCCATCTTACGATTGGGGCTTTCAGTTCAACGCAGCGGGCGTGACCTTTCCCATCACGTTGACTTTTACTGGCGAGGAGGTGAGCACCGATCTGAGCCTCGCCGGCCCGCCGCAAACCTGGACGTTGCAATGGTCGCCGCAAAACCCGCCCGAGGCGGCGGCGTTGTATGGCATCAGCCTGCATCTCGATCGTTTCATCCCCGTGGAGGATGGTTACTACCTCATCGGTCACACCGATTGGACGGATGAGCGCATTGCCGGTGTCACCGAGTATGGCACGATGCAAGCCTTCGATGCGAATGGAAACGAAGTGCCTGTCGAGAAAGCCAAATTTGCAGAGGCGGTCACGCTGGTCGAAAACCTGGAAGCCAATCAGTGGGTCTATCATCTGCGGAGCAAAACCTTCAGCAGACCCTTGACCTTGCGCCTCTCTCTGTTTAACGTGGAGTTCAAGCAGCCAGTGCGTTTCTCTCTCGACCTGCGCTCGTATGGCTTCACCTTTGCCGAAGAGCAGGTAGGCATGGCTTGGAAGACTGGCCTGATCCCGCTCGAGGTGCCGGGACTGGGAGCCACCCTCTTCCGCGTGACGTATGTACGCGAGGAAGAGAAGCACGGCTTTGAGTTCACCCTCGAGGCTGACCCGCGCCTGCAATCGCTGGCGCTGGACTTCGAGGACGGCGTGACCGGCGAGACAGGGCCGCGAGTTGGCACGTCTCACCACGACCTGCAGAGCGGCTTGCTACTCGTTACCGTGCTGACGGATGGCCAACTCTCCATGCCGCTTTCCATCGTGGCTTATGGAGCCGACGTAACTGGTCAGTGGGAAACCCAGTGGGCTCCGCCCTCACCTTAGCTTAATCACCTCACAAGAGAAATCAGGGCGACCGGAGGGTCGCCCTGATTTTTTAGAGCTTGCTTGACCGTTGCGCGATCCGTTCTTTGGCGCGGGCGATGAACTCGGCCAGCGAGATATTATCCTGCCGCGAGCCATCCCGCACGCGCAGCGAGACCGTCCCAGCCTGAGCCTCGTTCTCGCCGACCACCAGCATGTAGGGCACTTTCATCAATTGTGCGTCGCGGATCTTGGCATTCATGCGCTGCCCACTCAGGTCGGCGCTGGCGCGAATGCTCTGCTCGCGCAACTGGCGGACGATCCCCTCACCATACTCGTTCTGGCTATCCGTGATAGGAATGACACGCACATGTTCTGGTGACAGCCAGACAGGGAAATTGCCGGCGTAATGCTCGAGCAGGAAGCCGATCATGCGCTCGTGCGTGGATAGAGGCGCGCGGTGGATGCAGAGCGGCGTCTCCTCGACCCCGTTCTTGTTCATAAAAACGAGGCCGAAGCGCCCGGGCTGGGCAAAGTCCACCTGGTTGGTCGCCAGCGTAAATTCTTTGCCGATGGCGCTCCAGATCTGCACGTCAATCTTCGGGCCGTAGAAGGCAGCCTCGTCGTAAGCCTCGACGAA
>CAYZIQ010000036.1:15156-23761 GCA_964478375.1 uncultured Chloroflexus sp.
TCTGCACGTCAATCTTCGGGCCGTAGAAGGCAGCCTCGTCGTAAGCCTCGACGAACGGCACGCCGCCGTTCTGCATGGCGCGGCGCACCATATCTTCCGTCTTGAGCCACAGCCGCTCGTTGTCCACGTATTTCTTGCCCAGGCCTTCCTTGCCGTGCAGGCTGAGGCGCATGACGAACTTCTGGATGCCGAACAGCTCGAAATACTTGTGGTATAGGTCAATCACGCCCATGAATTCCTGCTCGAACTGGTCTTCGGCACAGTACATGTGGGCGTCGTTCATCTGCATTGAGCGGACGCGCATCAGGCCAAAAAGCTCGCCGGACTTCTCATAGCGGTAACACGTCCCGTACTCGGCCAGGCGGATGGGCAGGTCGCGGTAGGAGCGCGGCTTTGAACCGAAAATCTTATGGTGCATCGGGCAGTTCATCGGCTTGACGTAGTAGCGCACACCTTCGATCTCCATCGGAGGGTACATGGACTCGGCGTAATAGGGCAGATGGCCGGAGTGCACGAACAGGTCTTCTTTGGCCAGGTGCGGCGTGCGCACGCGCAGATAGCCTGCCTTTTCCTCCATTTCCTTTGCCAGCCGTTCCAACTCCTCGATGATAACGCCGCCGCGCGGCAGCCAGAGCGGCAGACCTGGACCGACTTCATCGTCGTAGATGAAGATTTCCAGCTCCTTGCCCAGTTTGCGGTGGTCGCGCTTTTTGGCTTCTTCGAGCATCGCCAGGTACTCCTCAAGTTCCTGGGCAGTCTTCCAGGCCGTGCCGTAGATGCGCGTCAGCATTTTGTTCTTCTCATCGCCGCGCCAGTAGGCCCCAGCAATGGACATCAGCTTGATGGCCGAGGGGTTGATCTGGCGTGTGTTCTCGACGTGCGGCCCACGACACAGGTCCGTAAAGGTGTCACTCTGGTAAATGGAAATCTCCGGCTTTTCGGCCAGTGGATTACCATATTCGTCGAAGCCGCCTTTTTCCAAGCCCTCGATCAGTTCCAGCTTGTAAGGTTGGTCTTTGAAAATCTGACGCGCCTCCTCAGCCGAAACGGCTTTCTTGACGAAAGGATGGCCTCCAGCGATGATCTGCCTCATGCGCTTCTCAATCTTGCCTAGGTCTTCGAGCGTGATGGGTTGGGGCAGGTCGAAATCGTAATAGAAGCCGTTCTCGACCGGTGGGCCGATGGTGTATTTGGCCTCTGGGTAGAATTCGAGCACTGCTTGTGCCATGACGTGCGCGGTCGAGTGGCGAATTTTATACAATTGGGAGTCTTCGTAACGTTCTTTGGGTTGATTGGACATTTTCTCTCCTGTGGCCTCACCCCTGCACCCCTCTCCCAAAATTGGGAAGGGGGACGGGGGCGAGGGCAAAATAAAAAGCTCTCGCCCAAAATTCGGGGCGAGAGCAGGCTCACGCGGTTCCACCCGATTTCCCTGCGGCTTCGTTCCTCGCTGCGTTCGGAACTTCGCTCAGGGTTCTCGTTGGGCTGATAACGGGGCCAGCCGTTCCGCATACTGGCTGATCACTAATCACAGATTATTGATCACTGTTCTGCTTCACGCTCACGGGTGGTTTTCGGCGGGGTTTGCCGGAGAAGGCTCTCAATCATCGGCCTGCTCTCCCTGTCGGCTTACGGGCCGCGTACTCGTCCCGGTCATAGCGTCAGGTTGATTGTGTGGCTATTATATGCCGGTTTGGATGCTTGTCAAGCGTCCATAAGGGAAAGGCTGGGAAAGAATTACCCTCCCCCAGCTTGTTGATCAACTTCTCCCGGCTCTTTATTTCGCCATGGTAGCCGGCGCCCAGTTTGCAAAGCTGGCCAGGTGTCCCCACAAGGAGGTGTAGAACGTGGCGGCCCACAAGAGAGCAGTAACCAGCACGACAAGAGCAGCGATGATGCGGAAGGTTTTGCTCTTCTTCAGCAATTTGAGGCCGGGAGCTGCCAGCACGCCGCCCAGACCGGCCATGATAAAACCGATACCGGAAAGGATTGGTTCCTTGGTCAGGCCGAGTGAGATAATGCGAGTACCAACGATAACCGCGTCCACGCCAGCGAAAAAGCCGTAGATAGCCACGGGCATCAAGTCCCAGCCTTGGCTCAGGGCGATGGCCGCGCCGAGGAAAACAGCGCCAAATAGCGTAGTCGCCTCGCTGGGGGCTTTTCCTGTGGGCGGAATAGGGCTCGAACCTACGACCTCTGCTATGTCAAAGCAGTGCTCTAACCAACTGAGCTATCCGCCCGGATAGTGGCGCATATTATAACGATAGTACCTGGAATTGACAAGAAGAATCTCGATAAAAAATAGGCTCCCCAGGCGGGGAGCCTTTGTTTCGGGCCTTTCTGTTGCTACATCTTTTTCAGCACCGGCAGGCCGTTCGGTGTTTCGGCCACTTTGTAGCCAGCCGGCACTGCATCAAGAACGCCCACCTTCTTTTCTTTAGCGAAGAAGTAAATCGCTTGGATCTTGCCGTTCTTCAAGGTAGTGCGCTTGGAGTGCAGGAAATAAGTAATGCCGCGTTTGTTAGTGTAGCTGAATGCCATACGAACCTCCTTAGTTTGGCGAAAGAACTTGTGCGGTCTTCAAGCACAAGCCAATGAGATACGCCCATTATATCCACAAATAAAAAAGCTGAAGTATTCATTTTTGTTTGTGCGGCCGCGAGGGTTCTCAACCTAACTTTAGAGCTCAAGACCGCAACAACCTATCCAGCTCCCCGAAATCTATGCGCGAGGTGAGGTCCAGGCTGATGGGTGTGACCGAAACCAACCTCCCGGCGCGCAGCACGTAGACATCGCTGCCTTCCTGCTCCGGGCCAAGAAGCTCGACTCGATGGTATCCAACCCTTTCCGGCTCACCCCATGATTTGCGCTTTGGCCGCAGTGGCTCGTAATAACGCTGAAGGGCGACGCGTGTGATCTGCCAGGGAGTCTGTGGCGTGGCGCCAGAAGGGACATCCACTTTAAGCAAGGCAACATCCCGCGGAAATCGTTTTTCCAACAAGAGGCGGGCAAAATAAGCCGTGAAATAGGCAGCGCCAGAAAAATCTACTTCGTTCGAGTACGATAGATGATGGTGTTGTTCGGTTTCCAGGGATATGGCCAGGGCGGGGATATCCATTGCAGCCGCCTCCAGCGCCGCGCCAACTGTCCCGGAGATGGTAACTCCGGTGCCGACGTTCTCTCCGTAATTTATCCCCGAGACGACCAGGTCAGGCCGCTGCGGCATGATCTCCAAAATTCCGTGCTGGACGGCCTGGGCAGGCGTCCCACCGACGGCATAGACCGTCCATTCTTTGCCATCTACCGTCACAACCTCGGGCCGGATGACGCCATCCGAGCTTAACGGCAGGCTGCGCCCGGTGCCAGAGGACTGGTCACGCGGCGCAGCGACGGTCACAAAGCCGAGGGTCGAGAGCGCCTCGGCCGCGGCCCACAGGCCAGGCGACTGGATGCCATCATCATTGGTGAGCAGGATCTGGCGTTTCTTCATTGCGTCTCCAGCATTTTGCGCCGACAGGGGCCAAACCCTGTCACGCGGCGGCTTGTTTTAAAGAAAGAAGCGGGATGGACCCGCTCCCGGAACTGGCGCCCCTTGCGCGATTCGAACGCGCGGCCTTTTGGTCCGCAACCAAACGCTCTGATCCGCTGAGCTAAAGGGGCAGTTCACCAAGCGAAAAGATTTTATCCCAGAATCGAGGGAGGGTCAAGAGAGAACTACACTTTGATTAGTTTGCCAGACCACCACCATCTACCGCCACTATCGCGCCGGTGACGAATGAGGCCGCCCCGCTGGCCAGTGTCTGCTTGAGGATGTCTGCGCTGTCACTGCCCTTGAGGCCCATTCGTCCGCCATGTGTTCAAGGTTGGCGGCGTACTCGTCGGTTCTTCCTTCGAATACGACCCGGTCGGTTTCAATTCCTTATTGCGGATTTTGCCACTTTTGGCTAGAATGTCATCTAATCGTTTATGCCCCGAAAGGAGTTCCCATGACGCGTACCATCCGCGCCCCACGCGGTGCACAACTTACCTGTAAATCCTGGCTGACCGAAGCCCCCTATCGCATGATCCAGAACAACCTCGACCCGGAGGTGGCCGAGCGCCCACAGGATTTGGTCGTCTATGGCGGGCGCGGGCAGGCGGCGCGGGACTGGGAATGTTTCGACGCCATCCTCACGTCGCTCAAGGACCTGGAAAATGACGAGACGTTGCTCGTCCAATCCGGCAAGCCGGTAGCTGTCTTCAAAACGCACCGCGACGCCCCGCGCGTGCTGATCGCCAACTCGAACCTCGTCCCACATTGGGCCACACAGGAGCACTTCGATAAGCTGGCGGCCCAAGGCCTCATCATGTTCGGCCAGATGACCGCCGGCTCGTGGATCTACATCGGCACACAGGGCATCCTGCAAGGCACTTATGAGACCTTCGGCGCGCTGGCCAAACTGCGCGGTTGGGGCTCGCTCAAGGGCAAATTCGCGCTGACCGCCGGCCTGGGTGGGATGGGCGGCGCGCAGCCGCTGGCCATCACCATGAACGAGGGCGTCGGTCTGATCGTCGAGGTGGACCCGGCGCGCGCCAAACGCCGCCTCGAGATCGGCTACGTGGACACGGTAGTGGACACGCTCGAAGAGGCCATGACACAGGTCGAGGAAGCCAAAGAGCAGGGAATCCCCAAGTCCATCGGGCTGATCGGCAACGCGGCCGATGTGTATTACGAGCTGGCGGAGCGCGGCGTCATCCCCGACGTTGTTACCGACCAGACGCCTGCACACGACGTGCTGATGTACGTGCCGGCAGGTTTGAGCGTGGCGGCTGCCGAGGAGCTGCGCAAGTCCAACCCAAAAGAATACGAAAAGAAATCCATGGCCTCGATGGCGAAGCACGTCCAGGCCATGTTGGAGTTCAAGCACAAAGGCGCGGAGGTGTTCGATTACGGCAACAACCTGCGCCAGCGTGCCTACGATTACGGGGTGACGGACGCCTTCGAGTTCCCCGGCTTCGTGCCGGCCTATATCCGTCCGCTGTTCTGTGAGGGTAAGGGACCATTCCGCTGGGTGGCACTCTCCGGCGAGAGGGAAGACATTTACAAGACTGATGCAGCCATCATGGAGCTCTTCCCCGAGGATGACCACCTGCGCCGCTGGCTGACCATGGCGCGCCAGAAAGTGCCCTTCCAGGGACTGCCAGCGCGCATCTGCTGGCTGGGGTATGGAGAACGAGTCAAGGCCGGGCTGAAGTTCAACGAGATGGTGGCAAACGGGACTCTCAAAGCCCCCCTCGTTATCGGGCGCGACCACCTCGATTCTGGCTCGGTCGCCAGTCCCAACCGCGAGACGGAGGGCATGAAAGACGGCACGGACGCGGTTTCCGACTGGCCGATCCTGAACGCTCTCATAAACGCCGTTGGCGGAGCGACCTGGGTCTCGTTTCACCACGGCGGAGGCGTGGGCATCGGCTACAGCCAGCACGCGGGACAGGTCATCGTGGCGGACGGCACGCCCGAAGCGGGCAAACGGCTGGAACGCGTCCTGACCACTGACCCAGGTCTGGGCATCGTCCGCCATGCGGATGCGGGGTATGAAGAAGCCATTGCCGCAGCCAGGCGGCACGGGATCAAGATGCCGATGCTGAAATAATCACAACAAGGAGAAGACAATGACAAACGAAGTTTATGAGCAACTCGCCGCCGCCCTCGACCGGCTGCCCAACGGCTACCCGCACACCGATTCCGGTGTGGAGATCAGAATCCTGCAAAAGATCTTCTCTCCCGAAGAAGCCACGCTGGCCTGCCAGTTGACCGGCAAAATGGAGCCGCTGGATGTCATCGCTGCCCGCATTGGGCTGCCCAACGAGGAAGCAGGTAATCAACTCTTCAAGCTGGTGCGGCGCGGCATGATCTGGTTCGACCGGGGCAAAGAGGGGGGCGTACGCTTCCGGCTGGCGCCTTTCGTGGTAGGCATCTACGAGGCCAGCCTGGATTTGCTGGATCACGAGCTGGCTCATCTTGTCGAGGATTATCTCGCCAGCGGCGGGGCGGCGGCGATAATGGGAGTGCAGCCGGCGTTGCACCGCGTCGTCCCAGCCCAGAACACGGTCAAGAGCGAACAGATCCTGCCCTACGAGGACGTGCGCGCCTTGCTGCTGGCGGCCAAGACCTACAACGTGCGCGCCTGCATCTGCCGTGAACAGCAGGAGCAACTGGGCAGCCGCCGCTGCGACTTTCCGCTCGACATCTGCATCAATTTCTCCAGCCTGGAACGCCCGCCGCACCCGGGCGACCTCTCGCAAGCCGAGGCGCTGGCGTTGCTCGACAAGAGCGAGGAAGTCGGCCTGGTGCATACGGTCAGCAATGTGATCGAGGGGGTGGGCTACATCTGTAACTGCTGCGGCTGCTGCTGCGGCATCCTGCGCGGCATCACCGACTGGGGCATCGAAAACTCGGTGGCGTATGCCAACTATTACGCGGTCATTGATCCCGTGCTGTGCAACGACTGCGGCACTTGCATCGAGCGCTGCCAAGTCCACGCCATCTCGGCCGGGGATGGATTCTCGGTGGTGGACAAGGCGCGCTGCATCGGCTGCGGGCTGTGCGTCAGCGGCTGTCCCAACGACGTGGCGCGACTGGAGCGCAAGCCGGAGGCCGAGATCGTCCTCCCACCTGCGGACTTCGCAGCCTGGGAGCAGGCGCGGCGCATTAACCGAGGCCTGGAGGCATAAGCGACTTGCTGCCCAAATAGGGCTGTGAGGTGGCTCTTTTGGAACGCAAATAACGCGAATGAGGCGAATACCGCGAAAAACAGAAACAACTCTCGCGCAGCTTGCGTTAAGATTATGTAGGGCGGAATTCCAATTCCGCCGTCAGGCTACTCCAACACCAATCCCCCGATAAACTCTCTTATCACCGAATCCTTCGGAACGATCGAATCATCCGCAAACGGTGTAATGGTTTCGAGCAGGCTGTGGATGCGCGCCGCGCGCGTGAAGGCGTCTTCCCGCAGCGGATCGTCCTGGTACAGGCGTACCCATTTGGCAAAATGGGACATCAGCTTCGGCTGGTAGATCGGCAGCTCGTACGGCATCCCGCTGTTGATCATGAAATCGGCGGTATCTATGTATGGGATGATGTTCCTCATCTCGCCAGAGCGCACATAGTGCCAGTGGGTCAGCGTCTTGCCGTAGTCGTAAGCGCGATGGGCAGCATCTCGCAGCATCCGGCGCATCAGGCGGATGTCGGTCCAGCGCACATATTTTCCATCGTTGTCCTTTAGTTGCAGCAAGGGTTCCAAGTAGACTTTTATCTTCTCGTCTTCGAGGCCGTCCGTCAGAGGCGGGTACAGGCCATACAGGCTGTCAATCAGGATGATGTCGCCCTCTCCCAGCTTCATGGGCGACCTATCCAGGTAGCGCTTACCCACTTTGAAATCGTAATATGGCAGCAGCACTTCTTCGCCAGAGAGAAGCGCATGAAGATGCTGGTTGATCAGCTCGATGTCCAACGCCTGGGGGGTCTCGAAATCATAATCGCCAAACTCGTCTTTGGGATGCAGCTCCAGGTCAAAGTAGTAGTTATCCAGATTCAGCTCGACAAAGCGCAGTCCCTGCTGGCTCAGGCTGCGGGCAATTTTGTTGGTCGTGGTCGTTTTTCCAGAGGAAGAAGGCCCGGCGATGATGACGAGCTTGATGGCTTCTTTGCGCTCGCTGATCGCATCCGTCACGGCTTGAAAGTCTTGAGCGTAGGCGGCTTCCGCCTCTTTGACGACTTCCGCCATCTCGCCGTTCTCGATTCTCCGGTTCAGCTTCGACACCGTGTTGACCTCATGGTCTACCGCCCAATCCAAGACCGACCACATTTTCGCCCAGGGGATGTACTCGGCGCGCTGCTCGCTAGGCGATTTCTCCTTTTTGCGCCGCCGGTTGCGCTCCTCGCGGTAAAGGATATAAGCCTTGGCGACTTTGGCGTGACCGTTCTCGATCAGCACCTTTTCAACCACGTCCTGGATTTCCTCGACGCTGGGCGGGTACTTCTTCCCGAAGCGGCCCTCCAGCAGCGTGACAACCTGATCGCTGAGGCCCTCGGCAATCGTCCGGTCCCGGCCGCCGACCGAGACCGCGGCGCGGAAGATCGCGTTCGTGATCCGATCTTGCACAAATGGGACGGTGGCCCCGTTGCGTTTGATGACGTATTTGATCTTCGACATTACATCGCCTCGAGAATGGACTAACTTACTCCAGATAGTATACACCGGAATCGGAGGCCCAATTCCGGGCAACGGAAGAGGCTTTCTGAGAGTCGCGTTTCGAGTGTGGTCAGGAAAGCAATGGAGAGGGGAGGAAATGTCTAAATTAGTGGATAAAAGTTATAACTGCCTGTCATTCTGAGCCGCGGGGTGGCGAAGAAACTCGGTTTTTCCGGTTGGGATGCGAGATTCTTCGCTCCCTCCTTGTCGCGTTCCAGAGGCAAATGGGGGAGGGGGACCCCCATCCCTGCCTTCCCCAAGTGGGGGAAGAGGCTGTGCAAAGAAAGTTCAGCTATCCAGTGGGCTTTTCCCTACAGGATGCTTCGCGATGACCGCCAGCCCGCCGCGCTGGAGGACGTGTCCTTCGACTG
>CAYZIQ010000037.1:0-23343 GCA_964478375.1 uncultured Chloroflexus sp.
TGGATTTGTCACACTTGTGGGCATGAACGTCGGTGTTAAGGTAGGCTGAAGACTAATGGGCGTATTGGTAGGTGTTGACGTTTGATACGGCATATTGGGCGTCACAGCTACCTGAGTTGTGATTGCCTGCAAAGTTTGAGCTGCGGCAGTATACATAGGGGCAAGTGTGGAGGCAATGTCTGGTGTCCCGCGTCCGCCGCAGGCTGACATGACGATGATCGCTGTCAGGCTAAGTGCGATGAAAATACTTTTCCGAATCAACATGGTATTCCTCCTTACTACACTACATAAAGGCCATAAAATAGACGCCCTGCACGTCTGGGGAGTTCCCATGCATATTGCTGCTCTTTCTCCGCATAAAAGGGCGGCGGGGATAGGCCCATTCCGGCAACTTACAACCAAAGCAATGCTTGATGGGATTATATCGCGCACTCACGGACAGTTCAATTCCATTTTACATCATTTGGCTAGAGATTCAATGCCTCAAAGCCTAACAGAAAAGACGAGGGGCGGCGAGTGTAGCGCTCCCTGTCATATCGCTTCCATGCAGGGGAGAGGACACTATTGCTTCTCGTAAGGTGTGCCATCCGCAGCCGGCATGTGGACTCGGCCGACTACGCCGGCCAGAACAATTATGGTCACGATATAAGGAGCCATCTGAAGGAATTCACTCGGGATGGGAGTTTCCAGGATCTGCATTTTCACCTGAAGTGAGTCAGCAAAGCCGAAGATCAAGGAAGAACCCAATGCCCCAATTGGGTTCCAATTGCCGAAGATCATGGCAGCCAAACCGATGAACCCCTTGCCAGCTGTCATGAGCTTTTCAAAGCGACCAACCGAACCGATGGTGAAATAAGCGCCTCCAATGCCTGCGATCAGACCTCCAAGAATGACATTCACGTAACGAGTCAGGTAGACATTGATACCCAGCGTATCCGCAGCTTTGGGATGTTCCCCCACCGCCCGTGTACGCAGCCCCCATGGTGTATTAAACAGAAGTACATAGATGATTGCAACCAGGATAAGCATAATGTAAACGATGAGGTTGTTTTCAAAAAGAACCGGTCCAAGGACGGGAATTTTAACCACGAAGGGGATCGGGATATTGGGTAAAATTCCGGAATTATTAAGCTGATCGATATTCGCCTGCATGAAACGTTTGGAAATAAAACTGGATATACCTGTACCAATGATATTGATGGCGACTCCGCTGATAATCTGATCAACCCTGAACTGGATGACCAGAATTGCATGAAGAGCAGCGATGATCATCCCGGTCAGGATCCCTGCCAACAGGCCAATGTAGAGATTATGAGCCACGGTCGCTGTTATTACCGAAGTCATGGCTGACACGAGCATGATCCCCTCGATGGCAATATTGACCACGGCAGCTCGTTCACTGATCACACCGCACAATGCCGCCAGAGCGATCGGAGTAGCCCGCACCAAAGAAGTGTTCATCGTCCCCACCAGGTCCATTGACTTCCCCTTGGTCGCCCAGATTAGGAAGGAAGAGATAAAGCAAAACGCCACCACCCCGACCAGCGCGGTTGATGAGCGAGTGCCATGCGCCAATTGCCATGCTCCCGCGAAGACTGAGACCAGAGCCAGAATATATATGGCAGGTTGAACAGGCAGAACCAGTGCTGGTAGGGGGATGACATATTTATCATCAAGCGGTGTCAGTCCGAAGGTGGATTTCATTCCTGCCTGGAGACTCAAGCCGAACAGCAGCACGATCAACAACCCAATCGCGATCAATACAATGCCTGATGTCAGGCGAGAGCGCATGTTCGGAGCCTTCCTAGAATTCAGGGCAGTTTTATTTTCCATGATTTCCATGTTTACCTGAATCTTTTATGAAATTCTTCTTTACCCACCCCAGCCTCTGGTCAGTATAATCTGCTCTGCGCGAATAGCGCGGATGCGATAAATCCAGCGAATAACCGCCGGCGCTGCCACAAAGACAATGACCAACCCCTGGATAATGGAAATAATTTCGATTGGGACGCCTGCCAGGGATTGCATGCGGGTCGCGCCACTGCGCAAGGTGCCCCATAATAATGCTGCCAGCACCACACCCACGGGATGGCTCTGTCCAAGTAATGCAATCGCGATGGAGTCGAAGCCATATCCGGCTGAAAAACCCTGACCGACCCAGTGGTCTATCCCAAGCACTTGGGTTGCACCAGCCAACCCGGCCAACGCGCCGCTGAGCGTCATTGCTATTACAAAATTGCGCACAATACTCATGCCAGCATAACGAGCCCCCGCTGGGTTTGCCCCGACTGTACGGATCTCGAACCCAATAGTAGTCTTGAACAGGAACCAGTATACAAAGACGGTCACTGCCAAGGCCAGGAAAAAGCCCCAGTTAAAACGCAGTGGATCCGGGAAGAAACGCGGCAACATGGCCGAGTTCTCGATCACAGGTGTAACAGGGCGATAGCCGGTCGCCTTCATAGGGCCTTTCAAAAGCCAATCGCTCAAGCGAAAGGAAATGTAGTTCATCATGATGGTGTTAACAACTTCGTGTGCCCCAGTGAGGCCCTTAAGATAGCCAGGGATCGCTCCCCAGATGGCGCCGCCAGCAGCTCCGGCGAGCAGTGCCAGCGGCAGATGAACATACAAAGGCAAACCTTTAATACTATAACCGACGAAAGCTGAACATAGCGCACCGATGCCGAATTGCCCTTCGGCACCAATATTGAACAACCCGCATTTGAAGCCGACTGCAACCGCCAAACCTGCTAAAATATATGGGGTTACTGTGGCCAAACTTTCAGTAAAAGGATAAATGGCTAAAAGGATAGGCTTGGTATCACCGGCAGCATAGTAGGCTTTTATCCCCTCGATGAGTTCCTTGATGTTTCCAAATGACCCATAGAACAGTGCGCCATATGCGGTAGCAATTGCATCCCATGTCGCAATGATTGCTGCGCCAGGAGCATGAAAGAAGTTCTGGTAGGACTCGATCGCGGCTTTGTTTGAAATAACGACCACGATTGCCCCGATGATCAGGCTGGTAATAACTGCCAACACAGGTATCAACAAGGTCTGGAGTATGTTCGAATTCGGACCCCGATAGCCCCCGATTTTTAAGGCTTCCTTTGGAAGGGGGGACTCAGTATGTAATTTGGTCGCTTTGCCTTTCAAGGTGGCTCCTTCTAAAAGACGCGCTCTACTTCGATTTCTTGAATAGTCGCTGGGACTGACTGAAGCGCTTCGGCCGGCTTGACCCCCGCCATGAGCAAGCCCAAGTAGGCCTTATTTATCCTCGCCGCCGGCAAGATCTCCACAATCTGCCCTTTATACATTACAGCAATCCGATCGGATAAAGCGATGATCTCATCAAGCTCGGGAGAAACCAACAACACTGCAGTGCCTTCATCCCGTTTCTCGATAATCCGACTGTGAATATATTCGATAGAGCCGACATCCAGGCCGCGCGTCGGTTGCGAAGCGATCAGTAATTTTATCGGTCGCGAGAATTCGCGTGCCACGATCACCTTCTGCTGATTTCCTCCAGAAAGCGTAGAAACTGGCACGAAAACGTTGGGGGTGCGCACGTCAAACTGGTCTACCAGTTTCGTGGAAGTTTCGACGATGGTTTTTTGCTGTAATGCCACTCCCTTTGCAAATGGACGTTGATAATATGTGCACAGGACCAAATTATCGTGAACAGGAGAAGGAAGGATCAATCCGTGCCGCTGGCGATCCTCCGGAATGTGTGCCACCCCTCTCTCTAAGATATTTCGCGGTGAAGAGTGATAGACTGGTTTATCCATGATGCTGATTTCACCGCTGATTATTGGGCAAAGGCCGGTCAGTGCATAAACCAATTCCGTTTGGCCATTACCTTGCACACCGGCGATACCCAGGATTTCGCCTGCGCGCACGTCGAAAGAAGCTCCGTTCACGGTCAGATTCTGTCGCTCATCCCGGACATATAAATCTTTCACATTCAAGACCACACCTTTGGGAGTGGCTGGTTTTTTCTTAACGACCAAGTTGACCTCACGACCGACCATCATAGAGGCCAGTTTCTCCTGGGAGGCTTCCTTGGCAGCGACTGTGCCAACAACCTGGCCGCCACGCAGAACCGTAATGCGATCAGCAACCGCCAGGACTTCTTTGAGTTTGTGGGTAATGAAAATAATGGATTTTCCATCAGCCACTAGAAACCGCAGGACCTTGAAAAACCCCTCCACTTCCTGAGGCGTAAGCACCGCTGTAGGCTCGTCCAAGATCAGGATTTCTGCCTGGCGATATAAAACCTTGATAATTTCGACTCGCTGTTGAGCGCCGACCGGGAGCTCCCCGATGTATGCATCCGGATCTACCTCCAGGTTATATTGCTTGGAGATTTCGCGGATTCGTTTAGCAACTTTGGTTTTATCCAGGAAAATACCATTTTGAACAGGCTCCACGCCCAGCATGACATTTTCAGTGGACGTCATCACTGGGATCAGCATGAAGTGCTGATGTACCATTCCAATCCCGCGGGCGATGGCATCGCTAGGACTATGGATCACAACTTCTTCCCCATTGATAAAGATCTGGCCCATATCCGGCTTATAAAGGCCATATAGAATATTCATGAGAGTTGTCTTGCCGGCCCCGTTTTCGCCCAGCAGGGCGTGGATTTCTCCCTTTTCAAGAGTTAGGTCAATGCGGTCATTTGCCAGCACACCGGGGAAAGCTTTGATGATCCCACGGAGCTCTAGGACGGGTGGCATGAAGATCTCTCCTACTGCGACTTGTATTCTACTTATTACGTACGCACAGGGGAATTGGAAAAGAGGTCGGGAAACCCCGACCTCTTTTCTTCAAGTATTTTACTGGCCGAGAACACCGTCAACGGTGATCGCGCCACTGATCAGATCCGCCTTGGCCCCTGCTATCTCATCTTTCAAAGCCTGAGGCACCTGGCTGTCGAATTCATGGAAGGGGGCGAGGTCAACGCCACCATCTACGATCGTGTAGGTGACCGTTCCGCCCGCAAATTTACCATTGACGACATCCTGGATGGTCTTGAACAACGCCACGTCGATTTTCTTCTGGACGCTGCTCAGTTCGACGCTTGCGTATTCATTAGCGGAAACAAACCAGTCGGTATCCACTCCGATGATCAAGCACTTGCCGCTGGTCTGGCAGTAGGCTGCAGAGCCTAGGCCGACAGGACCGGCCACAGGCAGGATGATATCGGCGCCTTCCTGGACCAGCGAGGTGGCAAAGGATTTGCCATCATCTTGGGAAGTAAAGTTACCGGTGAAGAGGCCTTGTTGTGTAGCCTCGTCCCAACCTAACGCCTCGACACTGGTGCCATGCTTCTGGTTGTAATACTTGACGCCAGCCTGGAAGCCCTTCATGAAGATAGTAACGGTTGGGATTTGAATACCGCCGAAAGTACCAACCTTGCCAGTCTTGGTCATGCCCGCAGCTAGGTAACCTGCCAAAAACGCAGCCTGATCGGTCTGGAAGGCCAGGCCGCGGACATTAGGCAGGTCTGTGGACGAACCGCAATCCTTGCCTTCAACAGCCCCGGGCCAGCAGTCGGGATAGGTGTAGTCAATGATGGCGAACTTCTGGTTGGGGTTGGCCTTAGCGGCTGTGGCCGTATCTACACCCAGCAGGAAGCCGACCGTGACAATCAGGTCTTGATTCTCGCTAATCATCTGTTGAATGTTCTTAGCATAGTCGGATTGCTGGCTGGATTCAAGATATTTCCCCTCCACGCCCAACTGGGCCACGGCATCCTGAACGCCCTTCCAGCCCAACGCGTTGAAGGACTTGTCATCCACACCGCCCATATCGGTGACTTCGCCGATCTTGATTTTTGGGGCTGGTGTAGGCTTTGGAGCGCAGGCGGACAAAACCATGGTAGCCACCAAGATGATGGCTATTACAGCATATAGCTTTTTCATAATTCTTCTCCTCATTGGTTATCTTTCGCGAAATTGTTTGAAAGGGACAGTAGACATGAAGAAGAGTCAATTTATGTCAGACATCCACCTCCTCGCAAGTAGAACGAATAATCGCCAGCCCCTTGTTTCATCCTGAATAAGTATACAGCGACTTCCACCTTTGTGCAAGCCTTCGCAACCACGTTTTGGGGCTTCATGGTTTTGTTGGAGGCACTTTGGTTTCGAGCGTGCCCTCACGCAGACCCTGGTTGATCTCTTCCAGCCGGGACTTGACCTCAGCAGGCACGCGCGCGTCGAGATCGTGGAAAGGGGCGTGACCACACTTGCCAGAATAGTCGCCGCCCGGAAACACGCCAGCACCAGCTTGGGCTTCCACTGCCAATTCGATCAGCGCATAAGTTCCAGGGCTGACCAACTTGACAACGCTGGAAAGCAGGAGAGGGGCTGCCTCGGGCAGCAAGTAATACTGATCCATGTCCGCGCCGATGGCGTAGATTCCGCGCTGGGCGGCCGCCGCGAGCGCACCGTCGCCCGTCGTGCCACTGCCGCCGAAGAGCACGTCCACGCCCTCGTCAACCAGGGTGTACGCAGTCGTCGCGCCCCAATCGGGGTCGAAGGAAGCCTTGTCGAAGTCGGCATCGTTATGGTAAGCGAGGATCACCTCCACCTTAGGATTTATATATTTGGCGCCAGCGCGGAAGCCCTCCCCGTAGCGCCAGGTCGGCGGATACGTATCGGTACCCAGCACTGCGCCAACCTTGCCCGTCGCGGTCATTTGTGCAGCTAGAGCGCCTGCCAGGAAGCCAGCCTGATCCTCCGGGAAGGTCAGGCCGACCAGGTTGGGCTTTTCAGTACCGGCTTCCTGAAACTGATCTACGCCGATAAAGTAGACCTGAGGATATTCTTCCGCAGCGGCAGTCGTCGCCTGGCCTAGGGTAGAGCCAACCGTCACGATGATGTCATAACCGACGTCGGCGAAGACAGCGATGTTCTCGTCATAATCCTTCGCGTTGACAGTTTCGATGTAACGAGTCAACCGAACGAGACCCTCTGCCTGTGCCTGCTGGACACCTTCCCAGGCAGATTGGTTGAAGGCATGGTCGTCCACCTTGCCGACGTCGGTCACTAGGCCAACGCACACGATCTCAGGCTTGGTACAGTCAGGTGTCGAGGAGGAACAGGCTGGCAAGAACGTCGCGGCGATCAGCAAGGCAGCAATCGCGGCACATCGCCTCTTCATCGGACCTCCGACCTGCTTACCATTTCGCGTCGGTTGCCTCCCCGCGGCGGACGCCGAGCATGAGCGCCACTGCCACCAGCAGGAAGAGCGGTGCCACGAACATCATCGTGTTGTAGTTGTTCCCGCTCAATTGGACAATCAAGCCGTTCAGGTTAGGCCCTACGATGGCGGAGAATGTGGAGAAGAGGTAGTAAAGCCCGGTGAACGTGCCGAGGCGCGCCGCAGTGGTCAAATCTACGACCATCGGCAGGGAGTTGATATTGACAAAGGACCAGGCGATGCCCGCGCCCATCAAGAACAAGTTCAGCACCCGGATGGTGCCCAGCATTGGCAGTTTTGTCAGCGTGATGGCCAAAACCTCAACCGGCAGCAGGGCAAGGCATACCGTCATCGCACCCATGGCGATAAGGCCGCTGGAAATGGTAATCCGGCGGCCAAGGCGGCTACCGACGTAACCGGCGACCAGCGCAAACAGAACGAAGAGGAGGCCCATGTGCCCCATTAGCCGCCCGGCGTCGCCTTCGGAGATTCCCAACCGCTTGGTGGCATACAGGGTGAGAAACGCCTCGATGCCAGTATAAGCCAGGAACCAGAAGAAAATGGCCAGGAGTATCCGCAGGCCGCTCTTATCCTTTTCTTGAAATAGCTCTCGCAGACTGGCGAACATGTCTGGCTTGACGTCCTCTTTTTCATACTCTTTCGGCTCCTTGATGAATATGAAGACGAGCGCAGCAGCCAGGACGACCAGCACAGAACCCATCCAGAATGGGAAAGCGATATTAATTTCGTAAAGCGTGCTGCCAGCCAGGGAGGCGATGATGGTGCCAACGCCGCCCATGAAGTTGATGATACCGTTGGCCTGTGAACGGAATTGTGATGGGGTGACATCCGGCATCAGGGCCACCACCGGCGTGCGCCAGAAGGCCATGCTGAGTAGCAGCGTGCTGGTACAGGCGACGAACAGCGGCAAGATAGAAGCGATGGGGATAAAGCCGAAGGCGAGCGCTCCAATCGGCGCGCCGATCAGGATGAATGGCATACGTCGCCCGATCGGTGTACGCAGACGGTCTGACCAGGCTCCGACCGGTGGTTGGATGAACAGCGCTGCGATATTATCGAGCGTCATGAAAAAACCGATCATGGCAGGCTGAAGCCCAAACTTGTTGGCCAGAAAGAGCGGTACAAAGGCGTTATACACGCTCCAGATGACGCTCACACCGAAGAAACCAAAGCCGAGCAGGAAAATCTTGCCGTAGTTGAATTTCATCGTGCAACTCCTTCGTTTGAGAATTATGGTGGCTTTTCATGTCACGTTTCGCGTCTCACGTTTTCACGCTTCACGCTTAACGTTCTACGTTTCTGTATCCTGCACCTTCGAGGAATGCCATATCCTCCTCACTGAGCAAAGCAGTATCGAGCAGGTCTGGCCGCCGCTCCAGCGTGCGCAGCAGCGACTGCTCACGCCGCCACTTTGCAATCTTCGCATGGTCGCCGGAGAGCAAAATATCGGGCACGCGCCAGCCGCGGAATTCGGGCGGACGAGTGTAGTGAGGGTATTCGAGCAGGCCCGAAGCGTGGGAATCGTCTGTGGCGCCGTCTGGGTCACCGAGCACGCCGGGGAGGAGGCGCGCAACGGCGTCAATCAGGATGAGAGCGGGCAATTCACCTCCTGTCAACACATAATCGCCGATGGAAATCTCATCGGTGATGAGATGCTCGCGGATGCGCTCGTCCACGCCTTCATATCGCCCACAAATGAGGGCCAGGCACGGCTGTGCGGCCAGTTCAGTGGCTACTTTTTGTGAAAAAACGCGTCCCTGAGGAGTCAGCAAAATGATCGGGCAGGCGGCCCCGAGCGTAGTCGAAGGGCCGAGCACGCTTTCGACCGCCTCGAAAACTGGTTCGACTTTCATGACCATGCCTCCGCCTCCAGCATAGGGTTCGTCGTCAGTGATGTGATGGCGGTCGTGTGTCCAGTCACGGATGTTGTGAACGTGTACGTCAATCAACCCGCGTTGGCGGGCGCGTTGGAGGATGCTGCTTTCCAGGTAGGGGAGGAATACGTCGGGTAAGAGCGTAAAAACGTCGAACCGCATGGTTCCATTCTAGCATAAGAAAAAATATTCGCAATACCCCTAACTAGGTCATCTTGACGCGCTTTAAGGGGCAATGGTAAGATGAACCCCATGTATCTACGAGGTTCAAAATGGAGTATGAAGCGCCGGCGACAGCCGATCAACTTTTTCCGCATCCTTCTGTTGCTGTTGCTGATTGCGATTGGTGTTTACGTGAACAAAGTGGTGATACCGAGTGTACCGCCGCCGTTTGTTCCCACCCCCACCGCCACGCGTGACCCCGAGTCGTACGTCGCCGAGGCGGAGGGGCTTTTCAACCAGGGCAAATTGCCCCAAGCTATCGAGGTGTATCAGGAAGCCATCCGCATCAAACCGGATGACGCGACGATCTACATCGCCCTGGCGCGCGTCCAGGTTTTTGCGGGGCAGTACAAGGATGCCCAAGTCAATGCAGAGAACGCGCTGCTTCTGAACCCGAATAATTCGATGGCTCACGCAGTGCGCGGTTGGGCGCTGACGCAGGACAATGACTATCTCGCTGCCGAGGCCGCGATCAAGCGCGCTCTAGAACTCGATCCCAACAACGGCATTGCCCATGCCTATTACGCCGAATTGCTGGGGGATATGTATCTCAACAACACCGGGCCGTTCGATGCCATCACCATGGCTGGTGAGGAATCGCGCGTCGCGACAACGCTGGCGCCCAACTCACTGGAAGCGCATTACGCTCGCGCGTATATCCTAGAGATTACCGACAACCGTGAACAGGCAGTGCAAGAATACCAGAGCGCGATCGCTATCAACGGCAACATCGCGGAACTGCACCTGGCGCTTGGGCGTACCTACAAGGCCATGGGGGTTTTCGATAAGGCTATCGAGGAATTCACGCTTGCCAACACGCTCAACCCTTCGGACTCCACTTCGTCTCTCTATATCTCGCGCACTTATGCCTCCGTCGGCGAGTTTGCCAAGGCTGCACAATATGCCGAGCAGGCCGTCAAAGTAGCGCCTACTGATCCATACCTGCGTGGCAATTGGGGTGTGATGCTTTATAAAGTCCCCGATTGGCCGAGCGCGGTCAAGCAGCTATCCCTGGCAGTCAGCGGCGGCGCGACGGAAGATGGCCAGACCATTCAACCGCTAACCTTGACCGGCGACGACGCGCGCCTGGTCGAGTATTTCACCACTTACGCTCTCCTACTCGCGCGCATGAACCGTTGTAGCGAAGCGCTGCCCATCGCTCAACTGATCTTGGGGAGCGTACCGACAGACGAGATCGCGGTCTATAATGCTCAGGAAAGTATGCGCATTTGCCAGGATGCCCTCTTGACGCCATCCCCACTTCCCCAGCTATCGCCGACTCCAGGAATAACCCCTACACCATGAACGTGATGCCGCGGCGTCCGCTCTTTCACCAGCGCCGGCGCACCAACCTTTACCGCGTGTTCGCTTTGGTCGTTTTGATACTGGTCGTCGCCTGGTTTGCCAGCCAGGTGGACAAAGGGGTCATCAAACGTCCCTTCCTGCCAACCTTCACGCCCACGCGCACGGTCCAATCTTATTCCCTGGAGGGAGATGCCTCTTTTGCTGCCGGCAAGCTCGAAGAGGCGATCGGTGCCTGTCAGGAGGCAGCCAGGGTTGATTCATCCAATGCCGCGGTGTTGGCGAAACTGGCCCGCATCCAAACCTACTCCTCCAACTTGTTGACCACCGACGTCCAGCGAAAGGCACGTCTGCAAGAGGCCCTGGATTCGATCAATGCAGCCGTCGCCCTTGCACCGGATGATAGTACGGTTCATGCCATTCGCGCCTTTGTGCTGGATTGGAATGCCAACCCCACCCTGGCAGGCGACCAGTCACAGCCCCTGCTTCTGGAAGCTGAGCGGGAAGCCCTGCGCGCCTTGCAATTGGACAACCAGAACGTTCTTGCGCTGGCTTTCTATGCCGAAATTCTGGTGGATGAGCAAAAATGGTCCCAGGCCGAACAAGTCATCCTGCAAGCCGTCCAGCGTGACCCGAGTCTCATGGACGTGCACCGCGTCTACGCCTATGTGCTCGAATCCACCATGCGCTACCAGGAGGCCATCGAAGAGTATAGGAAGGCCATAGAAATCAACCCCAACCTGACTTTCCTCTACATCTCGGTAGGCTCTAACTACCGCCGACTTGCATTCGATAGCACGATCAAGAGCGAGAGAGATAGCCTTTACGAAACCGCTCTGGAGTATTTCGCCAAGGCCGCAAAACTGGATAAACAACTGGAGATCAAGGATCCGATCCCCTACGTTGCTATCGCCAAGACCTATTCCCAACAAGGTGATTTTTTTACCGCCGCGTTGAATATCAAGAAGGCGCTTGAGTTTGATCCCTCGAATGCAGACATCTATGGCCAATTAGGTATCATCTATTTTAAGTCCCGCAACTACGAAGGTTCTATTCCCGCTCTGAAATGTGCTGTACGTGGTTGCACGCCTGACGAATCCTGCCAGGCTCGTTTCGGTAGCGATTGTAGCGAAGATCAAACCGGGATAGAAGTGCAGGCCCTAGACCTATCGCCGAGCACGGTCGTCTACTACTACACCTATGGCTCCGTGTTGGCGGCCCTCAGCCGCCCGCAACAGAATTACTGCCCGGATGCCATGGCTGTCCTGAGTCAAGTGAGTGCGGCATACGGCGGCGACGCGACCATTGCCGGTATCGTGGATGCCGGTGAGCAGATTTGCCTCTCGCTGGCCCAATCCCTGGCCCAAACGCCCACGCCTTACTTCACGCCAACGCCACTGCCAACTCCAAGGCCATAGGGCAAGCCTTCCGAAAATCCTGGCTTCGGAAGGCTGAATGAAGAATATCAGAGTTTTGTTAAAATTCGATTTTCTCCCTTGACGTTCACCTTGAAGACAAGTATGATAGCATTTAGCACTCTATTGGCATGAGTGCTAAATTGCTGAAATCCTTTATTCCAGGAGGCGAATGATTATGGCACTATCCCTTAAACCCCTCGGTAACCGCGTCGTGGTGGAGCCCATCGAGCAGGAAGAAGTCACTGCGGGCGGAATCGTCCTTCCCGAAACGGCCAAGGAGAAACCCCAGCAGGGTCTTGTCCTGTCTATCGGCCCAGGCGATCGCGATGAAAATGGCAAGCGCATCCCTATGGATGTGGCCACCGGCGACAAAGTCCTGTTCGCCAAGTATTCCGGCACCGAGATCAAGATGGATGGCAAGAAATTGCTCATCCTGCGCGAGAGTGACCTGCTCGCGATTGTGCAAGGCAAGTAATTCCCAAAATATAACTGGAGGAATTGAATTATGGCAGCAAAACAACTTGTATTTTCTGAAGACGCGCGTCGGAGACTCAAGAACGGTATTGACATCGTCGCCAACGCCGTCGCCACTACGCTAGGGCCGAAAGGCCGCAACGTGTCGCTAGACCGCAAGTTCGGCTCCCCCACCATCACCCACGACGGCGTGACTGTCGCCAAGGAAATCGAACTCGAAGATCCCTTCGAGAACATGGGCGCGCAGCTCCTGAAGGAAGCCGCAACCAAGACCAATGATATCGCCGGCGACGGTACGACGACATCCACCATCCTGGCGCATGCCATCGTGACTGAGGGCCTGAAGAACCTGGCCGCCGGGTCCAACCCGATGCGCCTGAAGCTGGGCATTGAGCAGGGCACGGACGCGGTCGTTGAGGCGCTGCGCAAGATGTCACAGAAGATCGAGACCAAGGAAGAGATCGCCTCGGTTGCTACTAACTCCGCAGCCGATCCCGAGATTGGTAATCTGATCGCGGACGTGATGGATAAAGTCGGCAAAGATGGCGTCATTACCGTTGAAGAGTCGAAGTCGCTGCAGTTCGAGACCGAGTACGTCGAGGGCATGCAATTCGACCGCGGTTATATCTCGCCCTATTTCATCACTGATCCCGAGCACATGGAAGCCGTCATTCAGGAGCCATACATCCTGATTTACGAGAAGAAGATCTCCGCCGCCGCCGACATCGTCCCGGTGCTTGAGAAGCTCGTCCAGATCGGTAAGCGTGACCTGATTGTTATTGCTGAGGATGTGGACGGCGAAGCGCTGGCCACCCTCGTGCTGAATAAGCTGCGCGGCATGTTGAACGTCTTGGCTGTCAAAGCCCCCGGATTCGGCGACCGCCGCAAGGCCATGCTGGGTGACATCGCCACCCTGACCGGCGGCCAGCTTATTTCTGAAGAGACCGGCCGGAAGCTGGAAAGTGTCACCATCCAAGACCTGGGCAAGGCTGAGAAAGTCGAATCAGACAAAGACAACACCACTATCGTTGGCGGTAAGGGCGATTCGACTGCTATCAAGGGTCGTATTGACCAGATCCGCGTCGAGATTGACAAATCCACAAGCGACTACGACAAGGAGAAGCTCCAGGAACGCCTGGCCAAGCTCTCCGGCGGCGTGGCTATCATCCGCGTCGGCGCGGCGACCGAGACCGAGCTGAAAGAGAAGAAGCATCGCGTCGAAGATGCTCTCTCCGCCACGCGCGCGGCCATCGAAGAAGGCATTGTCCCCGGCGGCGAGATTGTCTTCATCAATGCCGTCTCGGCAGTGGACAAGGTGAAGATGACTGGCGAGGACGAAGCTATTGGTGTAGCTATCGTCCGCAAGGCGCTCGAGGCCCCCATCCGCAAGCTGGCCGAAAATGCCGGGCAGGATGGCGCGGTCATCATCGAGTCCGTTCGCCGTATGGCCAAAGAAAAGGCAAACAAGAGCATCGGCTACAACGTCATCACGGGTGAATACGTGGATATGCTCAAGTCTGGCATCATTGACCCGCTCAAGGTTGTGCGTGGCGCTCTCGAGAACGCCGCCTCCATCGCGGCCATGATCCTAACTACTGAGTGCCTGATCACCGACGTGCCTGAGAAAGAGAAAACGCCGCCTATGCCCCCTGGCGGCGGGATGGAATATTAAACCGCATCTCAGCCCCCCGGCGTCTTCAGGAACAGAACCCCTAAAGACGGACATGAAAAGGAAACACCCCTTGTGAGAGAATGAAGCACAAGGGGTGCTTTTACTATGGCTGGATGAAAAGGAATGGTAATTATCCAGTAGAGGTGAAATTGGAGCCGTGGGGCTGTTTTATGAGGAGGGGAAAACCCGAGCAGAGATCACGGATGCGTTGGGTCTGTGCGGGAACGAGCGGGTGAAAGAGTGGGTAAAACAGCACCGCGAAGAAGGGGGAATGGCATTCCGAAAGCCGATCGGGCGGCCGCGGAAGGTATGGGGTGAAGCAACCCCCATCCGACAATTGTAGGTGAAAATGCGCTGCTATAAATATCATCCGGAAGTGGGCAATAGAGAGTTTAATAGACACAACAACTGGCGGCTCGTACCACGCAACATAAGGTGAGATCGCGGCGTGGGGCGGCCAACAATTCTTGTTAGAGACGGACGAGGCCGACATAAGCTACCTGGTCGGCCGTACAGTCCGTGTTCAGGGCGATGCGGTAATGCCCACCCTCAACGGTCCCCTCTACACCACTGGTCGAAGTTTACGACTTGCTTCCGCCATCTTGATGCCGTTTAGCTTTTCTTTTTCCGTAGAGTCAAAACAATCCCTACAATGGCCACCACCAAGCCAACGCCTGCCCCTGTGAGCTGTCTCCATCCCATCCCGATTGGCCCTGAGCCAAGCCCAATGTAGTCCGCCAGTAGTGAGACGACCAGCATCAGTGCGCCGATGACGATCAAGGCAATACCAATGGTTTTCGTTGACATATCTCCTCCTGAAAAGGGTAAGTCCTGCTTACGTTATTATACAGCAACAGGCAGCGTCTTGATGCGACTTTTTCCATCAGCCTAGGATAGGCGCTCTTGCGGTATACTCTATTCAAACATATCAAAGGAGACACCAAATGAAACAAGTTCTCCAGAATATGAAAACCGGCAATACCACTGTCGAGGAAGTCCCCATTCCCGCGCTGCAGCCCGGCATGGCGCTTGTCCACACCGCCGCCTCACTGGTCTCGGCAGGCACGGAACGCATGGTGGTGGAATTTGCCGAAAAATCGCTGGTCGGCAAAGCGCGCTCCCGCCCCGACCTTGTCAAGCAAGTGCTCGACAAGGCCCGCCGCGAAGGGCTGTTGACCGCTGTCGAGGCCGCCTTCAACCGCCTCGACCAGCCGATGGCGTTGGGATACTCGTCCGCTGGCGCCATCGTTTCACTTGGCGAGGGCTTTGCCGGTCTCAAGGTCGGCCAGCGTGTGGCCTGCGCAGGCGGCGGTTACGCTGTCCATGCCGAGTATGCCACCGTGCCGCGCAACTTGCTCGCCCCCCTTCCCGATAGCGTTGATTTCGAATCTGCCGCCTTCACAACCCTCGGCGCCATCGCCTTGCATGGTTTCCGTCTGGCGGAGCCACAGGTGGGCGAACGCGTGGTAGTGGTCGGTTTGGGTCTTTTGGGATTATTGACGCTTCAGATCGCCGCCGCGGCCGGGTGCCGCGTCCTAGGCATTGATATCAACCCAGTGCGAGTCGCGCTTGCGACTCATTTCGGCGCCGAGGCTTGCTTGCGTGACCAAGCTGTGGATGCCGCCCAAGCCTTTACCGTCAACCGCGGCGCGGACGTGGTGCTCATCTGCGCGGATACGCCCTCCGCCGATCCGGTGGAGCTGGCCGGTGTCATCGCCCGCGACCGGGCGCGCGTGGTCGCCACCGGCGCGGTGGGGCTGACCCTCCCCCGCAAGATCTATTACGAAAAAGAACTCTCCTTCGTCAACTCGCGTTCTTATGGCCCAGGCCGTTACGATGCTGCTTACGAGGAGGGCGGCCAGGATTATCCCCTCGGCTACGTGCGCTGGACGGAGGGGCGCAACCTGGAAGCTATCGTAGACTTGATAGCCAGCAGCAAGCTGGATGTCAAGCCACTGATCACGCATCGTTTCCCCATCGAAAAGGCGCCGGAAGCCTACGAAATCATCACAGGAAAGAAGAAGGAGCCGTTCCTCGGCGTTTTGTTGACATACGATGTTGGCAAGTTGGAAGGTTCACAGGTTATCAGGTTCAACCTGCCAACCTTCAATCCTGCAACTTGCAAACTTGGTGTGCTGGGGGCCGGTTTATTTGCCAATGCCACGCTTTTGCCGGCCATCAAGAAAAATAAGGATATTGAGTTGGTGGGCATCGCCTCGGCGGGTGGCTTGCACGCGCAGCACTCCGCCAAGAAATTTGGCTTTGCCCACGCTACCTCCTCTGACGACGAAATCCTCAACGACCCGCAGATCAACACGGTTGCTATCCTCACCCGTCACGACTCTCATGCCGAATTGGTCGTGAAAGCCCTCCAAGCTGGAAAACATGTTTTTGTCGAAAAGCCTCTCGCTATTACAGCTGGACAACTGGAGCAAATTACCCAGGCACTCGCCACTCGTCACTCGTCACTCGTCACTGTCGGTTTCAATCGCCGCTTTGCCCCTCTCGCCCAAGTCCTCCACGCATCACTCGTCACTCGTCACGAATCACTTTACATGCACTACCGCGTCAACGCCGGCTACATTCCGCTCAACCACTGGACTCAAGATCCAGCCCTCGGCGGTGGACGCATCATCGGCGAGGGCTGTCATTTCGTGGATTTCCTGACCTTCCTCGTCGGTCAGCCGCCGACCTCGGTTTCGGCCTACGCCTTGCCCGATAACGGCAAATACCGCGAGGACAACGTTTCGATGACCTTTACCTTTCCAGATGGCTCAATTGGTGTGGTGGACTACCTCGCCAACGGCGACAAATCCTTCCCCAAGGAGCGCGTCGAGATCTTCTGCGGCGGTCACATCGCGGTACTGGAGGATTTCCGCTCGCTTGAACTGGCGCAGGATGGCAGGCGCAGGGTGGTCAAATCCGCACTGCGGCAGAACAAAGGTCACTTTGGCGAGTGGCAGGCCTTTGTCAGAGCCATCCGCGAGGGTGGACAGCCGCCCGTCCCATATGAGCAGATGATTAGCGTGACGAAGGCCACGTTTGCAGCGATGGAATCCCTGCATGAGAATGGCATAAGTGTTGGAGTATAATATTAGTGCAAAGAAATAGTGCAAAAAAATTGTGCTATGCCTGAAATCCGTGAGCGACTGAACCTGTACCTCACCAAACCGCTGGCCGACGAGTTGCGCCGCATAATTCCTCCTCGCGAACGAACGCGCTTCGTCGAGGAGGTGCTGGCGCGCGAACTCCGTCGCCGGAGGTTGAAGGAGGCGCTAGAGGCTTCTGCCGGGGCTTGGACGGACGAAAACCACCCCGACATGATGACCGGCGAAGATATAGATCGCTGGATCGAAGAGCAGCGGAAACTTGGCACGCGCGATTGGTCAGAAGAATGGGGAAGGCATGAGTGACTACATCCTTGATTCTGGGATTTTGATCCGCCACCTTCGTAATTATTCTGGCTACCCGGGGTTGGTCAAGCGTCTGACAGATGAAGCGCGAGTCCATATTTCCGCGATGACCCGACTGGAAATCGTGCGTGGGCTGCACGAACCGGAACGCCAGGGGACATTTGCCCTGCTCAACTCTCTCGAAACGATTGCCGTAACCAGCGGGATTGCCGACTTGGCCGGGGAACTCATCCGCTCCTGGCGCGAGCGCGGCGCGACCATCGGCGACGTGGACGCTATCATTGCTGCCTCTGCATCGAGCCGGGGACTTGCGCTGGTCACCACCAATGCCCGTCACTTTCCAGTGAAAGAGCTGACCATCTATCAAGCCGATGAAGAAGGCCATCTGACCCGGCGCGAATAGCTTCATGAGCTACTTTGAAGAACTCCGCCAATACGTCGGCCAAACGCCGCTGCTGATGGTCGGCGCAACTCTGCGATTGTGGAATCCGTGTTCATCCTTTTCATCTGTGGTTGAACTCTCCTCATGAACCGAATTCTTCTTGTCCTCAAAGCCCTGCGCTGGTTGGGGATCAAGTCACTGGCGCAGTATGGACTGTATCAAATTGGCTTGCGGACGGGGCATTACATGAGAGTCACCAGTCGTCCGTCCCCAGTCACTAGCGGACGGTTGAAAGCGGTTTTACCTTTGCCAAGCCGCGACGAGCTTCTGACTGTGCTGGAGAAAGAAGGAAAAGCTGCCCTCCTCGTCGATGCGGACGAAATCGTTGCCGGCAAAGTTCGTCTCTTCGGCGCGGAACCGGTAGAACTCACCCTCGCCCTGCCTGGCAAATTGGCGCACTGGACAGCCTATGAAACCGGTAAAGTTCCGCTTCCTGCTCCCATTGCCGAACTTGCCAGCCTGCCAACCTGTGACGTGAAACGGATTTGGGAACCCGCTCGCTTCGGCTGGGCTTTCTCGCTCGGTCGCGCTTACCACATTAGCGGCAACGAAAAATACGCCAAAGCCTTTTGGCATTACGCGGAAACCTTCCTGGATGCCAATCCGCCTTATCTTGGGCCAAACTGGATGTCGGGTCAAGAGGTCGCGTTGCGGCTGATGGCTTTCGTCTGGGCAGCGCAGATTTTGGCTGAATCGCCGGCCTCCACGCCGGAGCGAATGGCGCGCCTGGCGCAATCCATCGCGCATCACGCGTTAGGCATTACGCTCACCCTCGTCTACGCTCGCTCGCAAAACAATAACCATCTGCTCACCGAAGCCGCCGGACTGCTCACCGCCGGCCTCGCGTTGCGCGACCACCCCGAGTCCGCCCGCTGGCAGCGCCTCGGGCGCAAGGGACTCGATCACGGCTTCCGCTCACAGATCGACTCCTGCGGCGAGTATGCCCAGCATTCCACCAACTACCACCGCCTGATGCTTCAAGTCGCGTTGTGGACGAATGCCTTGATCCGTAGTAACGACTTAAGTCGTTACTATCGCTGGCCGCGCCAGACATCGGAAGCGATCGAACGCTCGGTCCATTGGCTTCTCTCGTTGCTCGATCCCGAATCGGGCCGGACCCCGAACCTGGGCGCCAACGACGGGGCTTACATCTTCCCTTTGGCAGTTTGCCCGTACAATGATTACCGCCCGGTGATACAGGCCGCCGCGCAGGCATTTTTGGACTACCAACTGCCGCGCGGCGTCTGGGACGAGATGTCGCTCTGGTTCGGCATTCCACTGGAGAGCAAGAAATACCTCCGCACGGAACGTTACCTCGGCGATCATCTGTATGCCAAAAGATCCTGGGCTTACCTGCGGACGGCGCAATTCACCTCCCGTCCTTCCCATGCTGACCAGTTGCATCTCGATCTCTGGTGGCGTGGTCTGAACGTTGCCCAGGATGCAGGCACCTATCTCTACAACGCCGCCGCCCCTTGGGACAACAGCCTGACCACTGCACTGGTGCATAACACGGTGACCGTCAATGGCCGTGACCAGATGACCCGCGCTGGTCGTTTTCTCTACCTCGACTGGGTGAACGCGTACCGCCAGGACTCTATCGCTGCGGATGAGTGCATCCTCCAGCGCGCCTCTGCCCGCCACTATGGTTACCGGCGATTGGGCGTGCGCCACGAGCGAGTGGTCACGGTCTATGCTGACGAGCGCTGGCAAGTGGAAGACGAGCTGCTGATCCTGCGGCGATTACAGAAACCGAGGACATTCCGCCTTCATTGGTTGTTGCCGGATTGGGAGTGGAAGGTAGAGAATAGAGATTCGAGAGTAGAGATTAGTTTGGAGTCACCTTTGGGTGTGATGATGCTCGCTTTGCAGACAGACCCACCACTTTCTACTCTCCGCTCTCTAATTTCTTTGGCCCGCTGTGGCGAGTTGATCTATGGCGAGGGCTTGGTCTCGCCAATCATGGGTTGGGTCTCCCCGACGTATGGTGTTAAAATTCCCGCTCTCTCTTTCACAGCTGAGGCGATCTCAGTCGAAACAGTAAAATTCACCAGCGAATTTGCCTTTCCGTTGACTACTGAAAACTGATCACTATTTACTGATTACTGGCCCTATGCACATCCTCCTCATCCACCAGGCCTTTGCGGCCCTCGACGAACCCGGCGGAACGCGCCACTACGAACTGGCGCGTTACCTAGCTCAGCGCGGGCACCGGGTGACGATCATCGCCAGTCCGGTGAGCTATCTGACGGGGGCCCCCTCCCAGCCCCCCCCATTTTCGGAGAAAATGGGGGGGGAGCGGGGGGGGGTAATGATCCTCCGTACCGCCACCTATCACGCCTTGCACAGATCCTTCGTCCAGCGCGTGTTCGTGTTTTTTAGCTTTATGCTCTCGTCGTTCGTCGTTGGGCTAAGGGTAAGAAATGTGGACTTGGTCTGGGGTACCTCCCCGCCGATTTTCCAGGGCTGGACGGCCTGGACCCTGGCGCGGCTCAAGCGCGTCCCATTCCTATTCGAGGTGCGCGACCTGTGGCCGACGTTCGCCATCGCCGTCGGCGTGTTGCGCAACCGCACCCTCATCCGGCTCTCCGAATGGCTGGAGCGTTTCCTGTACCGTCACGCTGACCGGGTGATGGTCAACAGCCCGGGGTTCATTGCGCATGTGACAGGTCGCGGAGCACGCCGCGTGGAACTCGTCCCGAACGGCGCCGACCCAGGGATGTTCGACCCGGCTGACGATGGCGCGGCCTTCCGGACCTCGCACCGGCTGACCAATAAATTCGTCGTACTCTACGCTGGAGCGCACGGACTGTCCAACGACCTAGGCGTCGTGCTCGAAGCTGCGAAGATCCTGCAAGAGGCAACTGTCACTTCCGAAGTGACTGTCACCTTCCTCGGCGATGGGAAGGAAAAGCCGGGCTTGCAAGCCCAAGCGGAGCGGATGGGGTTAACAAATGTACTCTTCTTGCCGCCCCTCCCCAAAAAAGAAATGATCACTGCGCTGGCTGGGGCAGATGCCTGTCTAGCCATTCTCAAACCCATCGAGGAGTACAAGACCACTTACCCAAACAAGGTATTCGATTACATGGCCGCGGGGCGGCCGGTCGTGCTGGCGATTGACGGCGTCATCCGTGAAGTGGTCGAGGCGGCGGGATGCGGAGTTTTCGCCCAGCCCGGCGACCCGGCCGCGTTGGCGAATGCCATCTGGGCACTGGCCAGCGACCCGGCGCACAGCCGCGAGATGGGCTTGAGGGGGCGGCGCTACGTGGAAACGCACTTCAACCGTTCGATGCTGGCCGAGAAACTGGCGCATATTCTGGAAGAGATGACTGCGTGAACTTTGAATAGCGGCCAAAGGTGACAGTCACTTGCGAAGTGACTGCCGCATGGTACGAACGAGGAGGTAGTCATGCGATCCTGTTTCAAAATTTTGTTGATATTATTCATGGCTTTCGCGCTGGCGGGCTGTAATTTGCCTACGCCCTCGCCAACCGCTACACCGGTTGCGGTGATAGAGTCTCCAACTCCGACATTGCCTCCAGAGACGCCTGCCACGGAGCAGGCAACGCCTGCGCCGACGGCCTCTGTACCGGCGGACTGGCAGACGTACATGGATCAGGCGTACGGCTTCACCTTTCGCTACCCCGCGGAAGGGCAAATCGTCAGCCAGCAGGATCATTCAGCGCGCATCTCGCTGCCTATCGCTCAGGGCACTAATCTTGTCGAGAAGTTCATTGACGTGGCAGTGACAGAGAATGTCAATCCGTGTGTAAGCCAGAATCCTGGCGTCAGCCAGTCTCAGCAGGTAATGGTCAATGGCATTTCGTTTCTGGAGGAGAGCGGCGCGGATGCAGGGGCTGGACAGCTTTACGAATGGCTGGCTTATTCGACCTCGCAAGACACCGTTTGCGTCAGCCTCACTTTCGTGCTCCATTCTACCAACCGGGGCAACTACGCCACCCCGCCGCCGCTGTTCGATAAGCCAGCCGAATCGGACATATTCGCCCCCATCCTGGCGACGTTTGCTTGGCTGAATCCGTAGTCCATTCAGGCGGCACGGAGTGGATGAAAAAGCTGCGGCGCAGAGAGAGTGTGGTTTAGGAGATTGTATCTGATGGAAGGGTCGGGCTATTACACTCTCATTCAGTTGACGTCGGACAGTCTCATCTTCACCCGAACCCGGCGGCAGCGGCGCGACGCGGCAGTCGCATTGTCCCTGTTTGGATTGGTCGCGCTGGGCATGGCGGCCTATTCCCTCGTCAGGCCAGCCAGGGACATCGTTGGCTTCGCTTTCTTCTTGCTGATCGGAACAGGCCTGCTCGTCGCGGCCCTGCTGGCCCGAACTTGCTGGACGGAGATTGAGTTCAATGCACAGGAGCAGCGCGTCGTCAAACAGCGGCATGTATTTGGAAAAGTGCAGATCGTTGACACGCTTCCCTATAGCCAGTTCAAGAGCATTCGCGTGGTCAAATCCCTCGGTGAGTATGATGTGGCACACCTCAAGCTAATCCTCCAATCCGGTCACGTGTGGGCTACCTTGCCGGGTTATTTTATCGAGAACCAGGCCCAGGCTGTACGACGCAGGATACAAGAGCACATGCAGCACAGTCCGCGGCCAGGAGAGCTTCGATGAATTACAACTTTGACCAAGTAGTCGAACGGCGCGGCAGCAATGCCATCAAATGGGAGTTCTTCCCATCTGACGTTTTGCCACTATGGGTGGCGGACATGGATTTTCTCGCGCCGGAGCCAATCCTTGCGGCTTTGCACGCCAGAGTGGCACATGGGATATTCGGCTACGAGGCTCCACCCAAGAAACTACAAGAGGTGATTGCCCGACGTATGGAGAGGCTCTACAGCTGGCAGGTAACGCCGGAGATGGTGATCGTTATACCAGGCATTGTGACCGGTTTCAATGTGGCGGCTGGAGTAGTTTGCAGCCCCGGCGAGGGCATCCTGATGCAGCCGCCGGTTTACTTCCCGTTCCTCGAAGTTCACGAGAACCTGGGGCTGGTGCGCCAACTCGCGCCGCTTGTGCAGGTGGACGACGAACACTCGTTGCATTACAAGGTTGATTTCGACGCCTTCGAAGCCGAGCTGAACTCTGGTGAGGCGCGCACGCGCCTGTTCCTGCTCTGCCAGCCGCACAACCCGATCGGGCAGGTTTACAACCGCGAACAGTTGGCGCGCATGGCAGAAATCTGCCTGAAGAATGATGTCGTTATCTGCTCGGATGAGATCCACAGCGAACTACTGTTGGGTGATGCACAGCACATCCCCCTCGCCACGCTCGGAGCGG
>CAYZIQ010000038.1:0-23081 GCA_964478375.1 uncultured Chloroflexus sp.
AATACCCTTTTCACCAAATTTGAAACTGCGCTCAGTAGAATCACCACACCTAAAACTGGTGATATTCACAATTTCATGGCAACATTGGAAAAGCGAATCAAAGCCGGGAAATTGTTTGGTACTCCCCCTTCTAGCCCCGTAGAGCCAGTGGTTGAACCGATAGAAATATGACAGAGAAACAGATCCGCGAGCAATTAGCTTTATGGACCGACACGACAAAGGTGGTGAATGTTGCATCCGTACCGCAACGAAGCCCATTCCGATATCCGGGAGGAAAAACTTGGCTTGTGCCAAGAATCCGGCAATGGTTAGTAAGTATTCCAAAACCGAGATGCTTTGTTGAGCCTTTTGCAGGCGGTGCTATTGTTGGGTTGACGGTCGCGTTTGAAAATTATGCAGATGAAGTGATACTTGTCGAAAAGGATGAACAAGTAGCATCAGTTTGGCGCACGATTATCAACAACAGAGGCGGAGCACAATGGCTGGCTGAACAAATAGCTCAATTTCAATTATCACCAAGTTCAGCGAAGGAGCTACTCGCGCAAAACCCTCGAACCATTCGGCTGAAAGCATTTCAAACCATTGTGCAAAATCGCATCAGCCATGGAGGAATTCTAGCTCCTGGCGCTGGTGCTCTGAAGCATGGAGAGAATGGGAAAGGAATTCTCTCCCGTTGGTATCCCGAAACTCTCCAACGCCGAATATTGGATATTTCTCGCGTAAAAGACAGAATTTGCTTTGTTCAAGGAGATGGCATAGATATTATTGCAAAGCACAGGGAGGAAATCAACTCGGTCTTCTTTATTGATCCTCCCTATACCGCATCAACAAAGAGGGCTGGAACAAGGTTATATAAATACCATCAACTTGACCATGAAAGACTGTTCTATGAGGTTAGCCGTGTGAAAGGGGATTTCCTGATGACCTATGATGATGCGGAAGAAGTCCGGGCTTTGGCGCGGTCTTTTAAGCTCGAAACACGTACGATAGCGATGAATAATACTCATCATGCAATCATGAATGAATTGCTTATCGGCCGCGATTTTCATTGGCTTGGGCCAGAAAGATAATCTAATGCCCTTTACCTCCCCTCCCGACCCCATCCTCTTCAACCACCAGGTTTGGGAAATCGTCTGCCTGATTCCGCGCGGCACAGTCGCTACCTACGGACAAATCGCCAAGCTCATCCCGCCGCCGGAGGGCGTGGAGGCGAAAGCTTACCTGTCGCTCGGCCCACACTGGGTAGGATCGGCGATGGCGCAATGCCCGGAGGATGTGCCCTGGAAGCGGGTCATCAACTCGAAAGGAGAGATCAGTCCGCGCCCCGGGGCGGAGAAACAACGTCAACTGCTTGAAGAAGAAGGCGTAGAATTCGACGAGCGCGGACGTGTGGACCTGGTCCGCTTCGGGTGGAAAATAGGTCCCGCATCCGAACAGCCGCGACTGTTTTGAGCGAAGGGAAAAGCAATGAAAGTCTTGCTGAAAAACCACCCGGTTGCCTCATTCTACGTCCTGGCCTTTCTGTTTTCCTGGCTCGGCTGGGTGCCGCAGGCTCTGCAAGCGCGCGGTATGTTCCCTTTCGACCACCCTGCGCTGACCATCCTTTTCACCTTGCTGGGCGGCGGCGGGCCAACGTTTGCCGCCATCATCTTGATGCTCATCCTGAAAGGCAAAAGCGGCCCCGGCGAACTTTTCGCCGCGCTGGGGAATTTCCGCGCCGGATGGGCCTGGTACCTGGTGGCCTTCCTCGGGATGCCGCTCATCACGGCCGTTGCGCTCAGCGCGGGATGGCTCTTTGGTCAGCCCTTGCCAGATTTCGCCGGTTTTGCATGGGTCAGCATCCTGCCCATGTTTATCGGGATGGCAATCTGGAATGTTTGGGAGGAGATCGGTTGGCGCGGCTTTGCCCTGCCTCGCTTGCAGGAGAAGCACAGCGCCCTCATCACCAGCATCGTGATGAGCATTCTCTGGACCCTCTGGCATTTGCCGCTCCTGCTCAACCCATCCAATCCGATGTCGGGGCTGGCGCTCGGCGGCGAGTTCCTCTTCAGTTTCGGCCTGACCGTGATCTACACTTGGCTGTATAACAACACCCAGGGCAGCCTGTTTTTCGTCACCGTCTTCCACGCCATGTCGAATACGGTCGCGGCGGTGCTGCTCGACCGGGGCGTATTCGTATCGTCCTATCTGGCCGTAGTGGGGGTGACGTTTGCCGCCGGGGTGATCATTCCCCTGAGTTTCGGGGCAAAGCGGTTCGCACGCTAATTATGGGCCAGTTCCACAATGAACGTATCCAGCGCCAGATCGAGCGGCGCCTGGCCGGTTTTTGCCCCCTCGTCAATTGCTAACAGACGGTGATAGACAGTTTCCAGCGCGGACATGGTGAAGCGCCGCGCCTGATCATAGACTTTCTGTGCCACGAAGTCGCGCAGGCCGAGGGCTTTCTGGACCTCGGAAACGGGTGCGCGTTCATCCAGCATTTCCCGCGCCAGCAACAGAAGCCGGAATTGGCGGATGACCATGCCCCACAGCGAGAAGGGATCTTCGCTTTCGAGCAACTGGTGGAGCACCTTCTGCGCCTTTTTGCCATTGCCCATCCCCAAGGCGTCCACCAAGTCGAAAACGCTGCCCTGTGCGCTGGCAATGCTGATCTGCTCCACGTTTGCAGTGGTGACGGCGCGCGCGTAGTTGACGTAAGTCAACAGCTTCATGATTTCCTGAGCTGCAATGTGGGTGTCCTCGCCGACCATCTCCGCCAGGCGTTCGGCGGCTCCGTGTTCGATCTTGCCGCCCTGCTTGCTCGTCTCCTGCTGGATCCAGCCGGTCATCTCCCAACGTCTGGGCATCATGCAGACCAGGATCTTGGCTTTCCCGCCGGAGACTCTGGCCCATTTCAACAGCCAGTGGTCGTCTTTGAGCAAGTCGTATTCGGCCAGGGCCAGAGTCGTGGTTGGTGGGATGCTTGTCAAAAGCTCGTTGAATTTCTTGCGCAAACTTGGGGACGAAAAGGCCGTGATGGGGTGCGCCAGGATAACCAATCGGCGCGCCGCCAGGAAAGGAATTGCATTGACGGCCATATTCAGCGCCTCGAAATCCAAACCGACACGACCATCGAATTGGGTGATGTTCATCTCCGCCGTGGACGGGTCGCCCATCGCCGCGCGCAGCTCGTTCAGGTGGCCGGCGATGGCATATTCGTCCGTGCCGTGCAGAATAATCACGTTGGATGTTTCCGACATTATCGAATATCCGCTAGCCCTGCGTAATGACTCGATGAAGCACAAACCGCCCGAAGCGGACCGGAAAAATGTCCACGATGGTCATGCCCTGTGGGTCGCCGGAGGTTGTAACCCGTGCCTGGATAGCGGGGCCTAACGGTTGGCTGATAATGAAGCCCAACATCGCCAGCGCAATGACCAATGGCAGGTGGTCCACTTTCTCGCGCTTGGACTTCGCGCCCGCCATCCCCAGCCAAGCCAGCAGCCCGGCGACGAAGCCCGAGGCGAGCACGTTCGTTCCACAATTGGCATGGATAGCAAGATGACGCTCGCCTGCGTGCATCCGGGTCAGTGCCTGGACAACCGCCTCGCGCAGCTCCTCGGTCGGCATCTCGCCAAGGATCCAGAATCCGCCCGGGCTGGAATAACCAGCCAAGGGACGATAGGGGAAGCGCTGCGAGAGGATGTTGATAGTAGCATGTTCCAGCCCGTGATTGCGGCGGATGCGGGAGATGAGAGGAATATCGAGGATGGTCATGGGATTGCGCAGTCGAATAGTCACATGGTCTGATAGTCATTGGGTCTGGGAAAATTATACCCGCGAAAAGAAGAAACCCGTTCTCTTCGAGAAAACGGGTTTCTGGTTTGCAAAGCTAACCTGCCGCAGCAGGGGCCGCTGCAGTTGCCGGAACGGTGGTGGCTTGCAGAAAGCCGATGTACATCAAAACCACACCGATCAACTCAGAAAGATAAAGCACGTCTGCCAGACCCAGCTTGACGAACGAACCGGCCATGGCCGGGGCCAGCGCGCCGGCTGCGATCAGCACGTTGCCGATCATACGATTGAACAGGACGCGCTTGCGCCAGAAAATGTAGGCCGAGTAGATCGCCCCGCCGACCAGCGTCAGCGTGCCGTATATGTTGAGGAGAATCGTCAGGGCAATGGTCAAGCCGCCGCGCATCAGGATGTCTTTGTATTGGGATGAAATGGCTTGGGTCACGTTGTAGGAAGCAGCGGCGGGTGTTAATGGGGCGAGCAGGATCAGGGTCGCGGCCAGCAGCGAAACGGTGGTCAGGATCAGGGTCAAAGTGGAGGCGACACCGCGTCTGCGCACGAGCAGATGCACCGTCCCCTGTCCCAGCCAGGCAGCGGTCAACATCGCGCCGCTCAAGTACCAGAGCTTGAGCACCAGTCCGCTGAAGGTGAAGCCGAGGATCACTTCGGAGAGGGTGCCGATGCCGTAGAAAATCAGGCCGATAGTCCAGACGAGCAGGTGCGGGCCGCGCCGTCGCAGGTAGCGGACGAAGACGGCCGCGGCGAAGGCGAACGTAACCAGGGTGGAAATAAAGGGGATGTAGTGCATGGAACCTCCAGAGGGTATGGATAATTCCCTCGAATTATACCGGGCAAAGATAAAAAACGGATGAATCTCGGATGATAATCCGGTAAGAGAAAGCCCGGCGTGCGGCCGGGCAAAGGGATATTTACGCCACCTTCCTGATTTTTGGCGCCTCCTTCTGAATCCCAAAACCCGCCTCCAGCGCCTGATAGACCGAGCGCGCCTCGACGACCTCGATCCCCTGCGGCCAGGGTTCACCCTTGCGCAGCCGCTTGGGGAGGATGGCGGTTTTGAAGCCCAGCTTGGCTGCCTCCCGCAAGCGGATCGGCATCTGCCCTGGCATGCGTAGTTCTCCGGCCAGGCCGATCTCGCCGATCATCACCGCCTCGGCGCGCAGGGGCAGGTCGCGGACGGAGGACGCAATGGCCGCAGCAACGGCCAGATCGGCGGCAGGCTCGTCAATCTGCAGGCCACCAACCACGTTGACGAAAACATCTTGCTCGGCCAGACGCAGGTTCAGGCGGCGCGTCAGCACAGCGACGATCATCAGCAGGCGGTTGATGTCCACCCCGTTGGGCGTGCGGCGGGCATTGCCAAATTGGGTCGGCGAGGTCAGCCCTTGCACCTCCACCAGCAGCGGACGGGTGCCTTCCATCGTCACCGCAATCGCTGAACCGGCCGCGTTGACCATCCGTTCGGCCAGGAAAGCCTCCGAAGGGTTGGATACCTCGGCCAGCCCGCGCTCGCTCATCTCGAAGACGCCCACCTCGGCCGTCGCCCCGAAGCGATTCTTGGCCGAGCGCAGCAGGCGATAGGCCTGGAAGCGGTCGCCCTCCAGATACAGCACCGTGTCCACGATATGCTCCAGCACGCGCGGCCCGGCAATTGTCCCCTCTTTGGTGACATGTCCAATGATGAATACTGCCAGCCCCGACGATTTAGCCAGCTCGCGCAACCGGTTGGCCGATTCGCGCACCTGCGAGACCGAGCCAGCTGCCGATTCCAATTCCGTCATATAGACAGTCTGGATCGAGTCTACGATCAGCAGGTCCGGTTTGACCGCTGTGATATGCTCGAAGATGGTATCTAGGTTTGTTTCCGTAACGAGAAACAAATTTTCGGGGACGGTGGACTTTTTCTCTGCCGCAGATGTCAGGCGCGCGGCCCGCATTTTGATCTGCCGCTCGGACTCCTCGCCGGACACATACAGGACCTTGAGCCTGTTCGCCATTTCGAGGGTCATTTGCAGCATCAGCGTGGACTTGCCGATGCCTGGGTCGCCGCCGACCAGCACGATCGAGCCGGGAACGATGCCACCCCCCAGCACGCGGGCGAACTCGCCGATGGGGACCGGGATGCGCTCCTCGGCCTCCCCGCTGACCTCATCCAGCCTTCGCGGTGACGAGCGTCCGCTCAGGCCGCGCGCCGCCGGCCGCGGCTCCTCGCTGACGATCTCTTCGACCATGCTGTTGAACGAACCGCACTGCGGGCAGCGTCCCATGAAACCGGCGGAGACGCGTCCGCACTGCTGGCAGACGTAACGGGTGTGGGTTTTGGGCATGTTCTATAACTCCCCCCTCTCCCTAAGTCTGTCTGCCATCTCGCACCGGCGTGCCACCGCTGCTCGCGGCGCGAACGGTAAACGAAGCCGAAGAATTGGAAGAGGGGCTGGGTGAGGGCTATCGTTCCCAGTATAACCGAGAGACACCGGGTGTCTTATGATCTAGATCACTTCCACCACTTCCTCTTTCTCAGCCTCCCCCCGCCTCAGCATCACCTCGCCCTCCTCCACGTCCACCAGAATCGTGTCGCCCTCGTGGAATGTCCCGGAGAGCAAGGCGTCCGAGAGCGGATCCTCCACCTTGAGCTGGATGATTCGGCGCAACGGACGGGCACCCATCTCAGGGTCATAGCCCTGTTCCGCCAACAGGTCCAGGGCGGAATCGGTAGCAGTCAGCGTCACCTCGTGCTCGATCAGTCGCCTGGTCACTTTGTCAAGTTCCAGGTTCACGATCTGGCGGATGTCATCCTTGTTCAGGGCGCGGAAGACGATGACGCTGTCCACGCGATTGATGAACTCCGGGCGGAAGACCTTCTTGAGCGACTCGGTCAGCTTCTTGCGCATCTCTTCGTAGGACAGTCGCTCCTCGGTTTTCTCGTCGCGCTTCAACTGGAAGCCGAGCGAGGTCTGCTTCTTGATCTCCTCCGCGCCGACGTTGGTGGTCATGACGATGATGGCGTTGCGAAAATCTACCGTGTGGCCGCGCGCGTCGGCGAGATGGCCTTCTTCCATGATTTGCAGAAGCATGTTGTGGACTTCGGGGTGCGCCTTCTCAACCTCGTCAAAGACCACGATGGAGTACGGGCGGCGACGCAGGGCCTCGGTCAGTTGACCGGCGTCCTCGTAACCGATGTAGCCGGGCGGCGCGCCGACCAGCCGCGAGGCGGTGTGGCGCTCCATGAACTCGGACATGTCGAGCTGGATGAGGGCATCCTCGCTGCCGAACATAAACTTAGCCAGGGCCTTGGTCGATTCTGTCTTGCCGACGCCGGTTGGGCCGAGGAAGATGAAAGAGCCGATTGGCCGGCGTGGGTCCTTGAGTCCCGCCCGCGCCCGCCGCACGGCCTTGGCGATGGCCTTGATCGCCTCGCCCTGACCGATGATGGCCTTGTTCAATTCCTCTTCCATCTTGAGCAGGCGCTGCGACTCCTCCTCGGCGATCTGCATGACCGGCACGCCGGTCCACATGGCGACCACCTCGGCGATGTCGTCGGCGCTGACCACCGGGCTGTTGGCGCGGTCCCAGGCGTTGCGCATTTTTTCCAATTGACCGGTCAGGCTGGTTTCCTGCTCCTGCCAGGTCTGGACTTCTTCCGGCTTGCCTTCCTCGGCAGCCAGAGCACGGCTGGCGCGCACTTGCTTCAATTGGGCGTACAGGTCTTTGGCGGACTTGGCCGCGTCGGACTTGTACATGCGCACGCGCGAAGCGGACTCATCAATCAGGTCAATGGCTTTATCGGGCAGGAAACGATCCGATACGTATCTCGACGAGAGCCTGGCTGCCGCTTCGACAGCTTCATCCGAGATGACGAGGTGATGGTGTTCCTCGTACATCTTGCGCACACCCTTGAGGATTTCGATGGTCTCTTCGACGGTGGGTTCATCCACGACGATGGGCTGGAAACGGCGCTCCAGCGCGGCATCGGATTCGATGTGCTTGCGATATTCATCCAGAGTCGTCGCGCCGATGCACTGAAGTTCGCCGCGTGAAAGGGCGGGTTTGAGGATGTTGGCCGCGTCCACGGCGGAGCCGGCTGCACCCGCGCCCACCAGCATGTGGAATTCATCAATGAACAAAATGGATTTGGATTTCTTGAGTTCGTCAATGACGCGCTTGAGCCTTTCCTCGAACTGGCCGCGGTACATTGTTCCAGCCACCAGCGAGCCTACATCCAATTTGAGCACGCGCTTGTTCAGCAGCGGCGCGGGGACGTCACCCTCGATGATGCGTTGGGCCAGCCCCTCGACAATGGCCGTCTTGCCGACGCCGGGCTCGCCGATCAGCGCCGGATTGTTTTTCGTGCGCCGCGCCAAAATTTGGATGACGCGCTCGATCTCCATCTGGCGGCCAATGACCGGGTCGAGTTTGGATTCTTCGGCCAGGGTGGTCAGGTCGGTGGCGAGTTGATCCACAAGCGGAGTTTTGGGTTCCTTGCCATGCGGCCTGGCCCCTTCCGGTACCGGCGACTGGCTGGTTTCCTGGAGCACGCGACGGGTCTGGCGGCGCACCTGCTCGGGGGTCACGCCCAGTCTCCTCAGGATTTCCATCCCCGCGCCCTCAGAGCGCACCAGGCCGAGCAGGATGTGCTCGGTGCCGATATACTGGTGTCCCATGCGGCGGGCTTCGTCAATCGCGAACTCCAACACCTGCTGTGTGTCGGGGGCAAGCTCGATCTTGCCGCCTCGGTAATCGCCTTCCCCAGAGACGCGCGCCACGATCTCACGCACGCGCTCGGATTCCAATCCCAGTTCGTGTAAAACACGCCCGGCCACGCCGCCTTCTTCTTCCAACAAACCAAGAAGGAGATGTTCAGTGCCGATTAATCCCTGACGGGTGCGTTCAGCCTCCTGGTGTGCCAGGCTCAATACCCTGCGCGCACGCTGTGTGAACCGTTCCATGCTTGCCATGAGGTCTCCAAAACCTTTAAACGCGAAGGGCACATGGTGCCACTATAGGAAGGGAGTGAAACCCTTTGGTTCCTTCGAGTCCGTTTGCCCCCGCTTTTTGCGAAGCAGCCTGCGGGTCGGGGGTCGGGCTTAACAATCGGACAAGAAGTGTCTGGATTGATTTTACCAAAAAGCGGGGCGGTTTTTGTATGAAGAAGATTAGAGTTTGGGGATCTGTAAATCAGTATATAAACGGGATCAGGAACCTGGTGCGTTTTTTGTATTTCGTCCACGCGTCCCCAAAGCGTTCCGCCAGGGCGGCTTCTTCGCGACGGGCACGGCCGAAAAATGCCATTACCGAGAAGACCAAGAAAAGGAGGATCACCCACATGGGGTAAAGCAGGAGCGGGCCAAACATGGCTGCCCACCAGCCAAAGTACATCGGATGGCGATGACAATGCCGGCGGCGATCCAGTCAAAGAGGGTCATTGGGTTTCTTTAGAATTGAACTCTTTTGCCATCTCTTGCCAGAATGTGTCCTTCTCACCTGGCGTGAAAGGCAAGTAGAGCGTCAGCCTGTCTGCCAATCCTGCATAGCGCTCCTTCAGGGCGGCAGGCAGGCTGGCGGAATCGGTCACCAGACAGAAGGTTTCCAGCATCTCATCGCTGATCAGCCCGAACATCTCGCTCCACTCGCCGCGCGAGGCGTGGGCGGAGAGCCTCTCGGCCACCTCCTGCCAGCCATGCAATGCCATGACCGGGCGATACGAGGGTGTGGAGGCGTAGAACGAAATCTGGGCGCGGCAGAAGTTCTGCTCTTCTGGCGAGGTCGCTACGAAAGCTGTGACCGACACCTTCACATCTTCGCGCTTGCGCCCGGCTTTGGCAGCCCCCTCCGCGATGGCGGGCAGGATTACCTCGCGTAGGTAGTGCGGACTGTTGAAAGGGTGAGCATGGAATCCCTGGCAGGTCTCTCCGGCCAGTTTTGCCAGCCCGGTGTTGACTCCGGCGATGTAGATGGGGATGGCCCCACCCTTCGACAGGCTCAGGGCGGCGCCCCCCTTCCCTTCCCCAATGGGGGAGGGGAGCGGCCCGGGATTGAAGAACGGCGACATGAGCGTCAGTTTGTAGTATTCGCCGCGGAAATCTAGTTTGGTGCCGTTCTGCCAGCAATCCCAGAAGGCGCGGATGGCTGCAATCTGCTCGCGCAGCTTACCGGTCACGGACGCGGGCCAGGGCATCCCGAAGCGGCGTTCGATGTGCGCTTTAACCTGCGTCCCCAGACCGAGGATGAAGCGGCCTCCGGATTGGGCAGCCAGATCCCAGGCAGTGTAGGCTAGATTCGCCGGGCTGCGCGCAAATGAGACGGCAATCGCCGTGCCGAAGTTCAGCTTCTGCGTGTGCTCAGCGATTAGCGCACAGGGCAGGAACGGGTCGTGTTGGGTCTCGGTTGTCCACAGGGCATTGAAGCCGATTGCTTCTGCGGCTTTGGCGATGGCGGGGACTTCTTTCAGTGAAACTAGGGGCAGGCTAGCACCGAGCAACATGGAAGGCTCCTTGTGGCTGTGTGTGCATGTCAAGGCTTGTAGGGGACTGCCAGGCCTTTGTCCAGCAATTCCTGATTCAACAGGCGGCCTTTGACTTTGATCTCATCTCTTTCGGTCACGCCTGGCAGATACCACAGGTCAGCCAGATAACGGCCATACTTTTCGGCCTTGTAGGTTTGCACGACGACCGTGCTGCCCACCGGCACAACCTGCTTGACATAGGCTTTCGATTTCAGTCCAGCCTGGCGGGACGGGCCGCGCGTCTCAGGCGTATTGACGCCATTCAACCGCACGTCAATCGTCATGCGGATGAAGAAACCCAGATCAACATCCAGGTAAAGAGTATCGCCATCTACGATCCTTACAACTTTGGCAGAATATTGAAACATAACGCCTCCTTTGTTGCTCGACTATTCTGAGAGCAAATACGCCACTATCCATTTGGCCGTAGCGGTCAACGCCTCAGTGTGCGTGCGCTCGTAGTTATGCGAGGCGTCCACGCCGGGGCCAATCAGCGCTGCCGCCACGTCACCGCCGGCGCGCCAGAAAGCTTCACTGTCCGAGCCGTAGTAAGGATAGATGTCCACCACGTGGGGAATGTCGTTCTTATCGGCCAGTTCGCGCAACCGCGTGGACAAGCCGTGATGGTACGGTCCGCCGCTATCCTTGACGCATAGCGTGGCATGGAACTCGTCCGAGGCCTGGCCCTCGCCGACGGCAGCCATGTCCACCGCCACCAGCTCGTGGACCTCTGGCGGGATACCGGCAGCCGCGCCGTGTCCGACCTCCTCGTAGTTGCTAACGTGCAGGTACGTGGTCTGGACAGGCTTCAGCCCTGCATCGCTCAAGGCCTTGACAGCCGCTACGATGGCCGCGACGCCGGCCTTATCGTCCAGGTGGCGTGAGCGGACGAAACCAGCGGTCGACTCAACGCGCGGGTCGAAGGCGACGAAATCCCCGACCTGGATGCCCAAGCCGCGCGTCTCGAACTCTGAGGCGGTGCGGGCGTCCAGGCGGACCTCCATGTTGTCGTCGTCGCGTTTGGTCTCGTTGACCTCGGCTGCGTACACGTGAGCGGAGGCCTTGTCGAGCAGTATGGCGCCGCGCACCTGGCGGCCTTTGGCGGCGAAGACGGTGCAGCCCTCGCCCTCTACCGTGTTCCAGGCGAAGTGGCCGACTTTGGTCAGCTTGAGTCGCCCGTTGGACTTGATCTCCTTGACCATCGCGCCGAGTGTATCCACGTGAGCGGTCAAGGCGCGCGGTGCGTCCTCCCGCGCACCGGGCCAGACGGCCACCAGTGCGCCTTTGCGGGTGCGCGAAAGTTGCAAGAATGGGAAGGTTTTGAGGGTTTGTTCTGTCAGCGAAATGGCCGGCTCGGCAAAGCCGGTTGGGGAGGGGGTGTTGAGCAGTTTGGTGAGGAAATCGAGGAGGTAGGGGGTGTCAATTTCGGGAAGCGTGTCCATAGGTTTCTTTTGGACTTTCCATTTTTACGTTGATAGGGAATATGCCGGTTTCATCATTGTCAAGGTTAAGATGCTTTCGCAATCGTCTCTCTTGAGTTTCAGCCAACCGCCTGTTTGTGAAAGCTTGGACTGAGGCAGGTATTCCACTTCTGACTTCAACAAGAATCCAGATGTTTTTGTTCATAAGCTCACCCCGAATCTCCCCTTTCCCAGAGATAAGTTATTCGGAATGTGCACGGTGTTATGAGTATTTTTCGATTGCAAATTCAGTCACATCTCGTTCTTCGCGCTTATAAATCAGGATGATTTTGTTGTCATCGAATCTGATAAAAACATCAACAGTATCCCGTTTAAATGCCTCGGCGTCGACTTTACTCACCAGTTCTTTTATCACTTTCAAGGGGATGAACATGATTGGGCCGCGAGGCATGAGCAGGAAACCATTGCCAGCAGCCAACAATGACTTGGAACTATCAGATTTCCCGCCTCGAAAAGTGACTTGCCAACCACTGGGTTTCGGGCTACCAGGACGAGTGAATACTTTAAATCCGCCAATTATTGCTTCAAGATTACTCCATTTCTGGATTTTGTGACCACGTTGCTCCAGAACTCTCTTTACTTCATCCAAGTATCTCTGGTCGTCCTTGCGCCCCTTCAATACCTTAGTGATTTTGCTCTTGTTGGTCAGCAATATGACTATTTCTTCCTTGAAGGACTCGCAAAGTATTATTTGCTGCGCGCTTAGACTTGGGGTTCGACTGCTAGAAGTGACTACACTGTAATTGTTTATCCTAAAAAGTCGAACGAGGAAATCCTCCAGTACCAATCTGATATTCTCATCATTAAAGTCTGAATGTGAGGAATTCCTGGCATCATTGATAATGAGCGCCCGATCCCAGTTTTTGATTTTTCCATCTGGAGTTTTCAAATGAGTTGATACACGGTTCCTCAGGCTTTCTGTCTGTCCAATGTAAACCTTCTTACCGGCGCGTTCATCAAAAAGCATATACAAACCCGGCATTGGGGATCGGCCGATCTCATCGATAACTGCATCCAATGCCTCTTCGCTTCGAGGAATATCCCAAAGGCGAAGATTTCCGATGAGTGTTCTTGATCTAACAATTCCTAAACCATTTGCCGGGTTGGCTAGGTAGCCGAAGTCTTCTCGCTGTAGCATGTACGTTCACTCCTTGCGTAAAGTTACTATTGCTTCCCGTAGTTTGTAGCTTCGAATTTGTCCCGAATGTCTGTTTCGTGCCTTTTCAATTTTTTCTATATTCAATCCCATTTCCTTCCCCATTCTTGCGATGATTAAATCGGTTGGTAAATAGGTGTCTGCAATCAAGCTATCACCGATCACAAGAATAAATCTTCCTTTACTTTTCAAGGCGGAAACCACTTTTTTCATCACCTTGTACATATCGTCGAAATATTTATGCACTATTTCTGGCATGTCTTTTCGGCGGTAACTTCCACGTTGTTGGATGTTTGCGAATATACTCTCTTTTATCTCCTCAATCCAAGGATTCGTATATCGATCAGTAGCAGATGCAAAAACTCGGATCAAGCCTTTTGATACATTGTCACAGACAACCATATCATCTTTCACTCGTTTAAGCTGTTTATGGTTCTCAGCAAATCCTAGCCATCCCATTTCGATCTTGTAATTTATCACATAATCCAACCCATTCATATAAGGCGGGGAGGTTATAACTAGGTCATAGGTGTGAGGATGTTCGAACTCCATCGAGTTTGCCAAATGTATCTCCGCTGGACATTCAATGGAGTGAACAAACTTACTGTGCAACACTTGCAAATCTTCGGCTATTTCTTCTGTTTTCTTTGAGAAGAGAATAAACGGAGCATTATCTTCTATGTTCTTGTTTCGACTGTATCCAAGGCAAGGCGTGCGCTTGAGGTTGCTGCAATCGATCAGTATTGAAGCAAATGCAAGCAACAATAAATCCTTTATATGCTTTTCATCTTTCGACACCGGCTCAAAACTGTCAATGCCTCCTTTTAATTTTTCAAGATTTCTTAGCACTCCCGGATTAAAGTGTTTTTCTGATTTCAGAAAGCCTGGAGCTTTAGTCGGCATTCGTACAGCCAAGTGCCGGGCGATATTGAGAAATTTGTGGGGATCTGTGGTCCAGGAATTGATTTTTGTTTCGGCAACAAAGTGGAGGAGTGGATTCAGTTCGACACCGTAAGCTGCCAAATCATTTAGTTTAGCTTGCACAATTACAGTTCCGCTCCCCGCAAATGGATCGAGAATCACTGGAGATTCATACTCATGCCTGTAAAGGTCGAGGGTCCTTTGAACAAAACTAGCAGAAAAGCCCTGAACATACGGCGACCATCGGTGTACAAGTTCATTTGAATTTGGCAAGAATTGGATTGGTTGGTGTCGATTGACTATTTCGACTCCAAGCTCTGCCAAATATCTAGCCGAGTCGGCGCGCGCTGAACCATTATTCTTCGGAGAGCGAAGGACGTTTACTTGCCTCACTGTCAAATTGGTGAGGTAGGTTAATTGCGTAGGCTCAGAAATTTTATCGTTCATGTGATCGGCTTATTTAGAATATCTGTTTCATGAACATTGTAATGGCAGTTGGGCTAAATTTCAATAGCCATCCAGATTCTCAAACGCGGTTATCTTCTCTCTCCACTCCACCGAGATGGGAATCGTCTCCTTCGTCCGGTAATCGTAGCCCACCAGCACCGCCGAGCCAGTGGCCAGTTCCTCCTTGGTGTCGGCGTCTATCAGGGTGTATTCGGCGGTCATGCTCTTGTTGCCCAGGCGGGAGATGCGCATGCCAACGCGACAATCCGTGCCATATTGAACCGGCGCGAGGAAGGTGACTTTTACTTCGGCCAAGATGATGCCAATGTTCGTGAACGACTGTCCCGGCTCGAACAGCCCCAGGTTCAAGAGATAATGGACGCGCGCCTGCTCGAAGTAGGTCAGGTACTTGGCGTTGTTGAGGTGCCCCTGCGGATCTAGGTCGCCGTAGCGAACTTCAATGGGGTGAGTGAAGCGGAATTCTGGCATGGCCGATTATTCCTCGCTGCGTTCCTTCGCCAGCCGCCGTTCTCTCAGCGACAGGATGAGCAAAATGACAAACGTCAGCAGCGTGCCAGCCGCGCCGGCGATCAGCGCGCCGAAGTAGACCGGGTCAGGGTGGTTGACGACGCGGGATTGGATGTCAGCGGGCGTGCTGGGAAACAACTGGTACATGTTGGCCACGCGCCAGATGCGGGAGTGCTGGTACAGGTCGTGCGCCAGCAGCGCCAGCAGACCCAGGCTGAAGATCCGTTCGGAGAGGCTGCGGCGGCCTCTCCCGGCCAGGAATTCCTGGAAGTTAAAGGCAGCCAGGATGATCAGCGCCGCCATGGGGACAATCAGGAACCGGGCGGCGACGCGCTCCGAGTCCGCCAGAGGGACCGGCAGGTGGTTGATGGCGGCGTAGACCTGTCCTACCGAGAGGAATGTCACCGCGGCAATCGGCGCCAGCAGCGTTCGGAGGGGACTCTGCTTCCGCCAGGTGCGATAGACGCCGAAGTAGAGCAGGAAGGCCAAGCCGATCAAGCCGACATAGGTATCCACTTCCCACCAGCCCAACGACTTGAACGGGCCGGCCAGCGCTTCCGCCGGATATTTGAGCACCACCAGCGCTGCAAATAGATCGGTCACGGTTGGGAAGCCGGAGATGAAAGCCTTTCCGCCTCCGGCGAACTCGATGGCGGGCGGCAACAGGCGGAACAGGCTGAGCAGGAGACTGAAGGCAATCGCTTTCAGAACCGGAACGAAATATTTTGGAGAAAAGATTCCCCAGGCCAGCAGGAAGATCAGGCACCACAAGAAAAAGTGGAAAGCGCCCTGCAGGGTAATGGCGAAAAGCGTCAATGAGATGAATAGCACCCAGCGCCAGCCTGCTTTTTCGCCCTCCAACACCTTGAGAATAAGCAGCACGAAGAAAGGCAGGAAGAAGTAGCCGATCCATTCTGAGTGGCCGACGGCATAATGGGCGGTGATGTGACCGTTGAAGTTGAAGAGGACGAACAGTGCGGTGAACGCCGCGGGGGCCAAGCGGTAGCGTTTCTTGAGCAGGAGCAAGGCCACGAAACCGACCGAGTACAGGATCAGCACGTTGACCAGCACGAACGGTCCCGGCTCGAGGAAGCGCAGCAGATAAGCCTGTGGGGAGATCAACGTGTCCGGGCGCGCCAGATAGCGGTCGGTAGTGGTCAGCGCCGAGCCGATGTGCAGCGGCAGTTGGTTCGTCAGGGCGGCCTGACGCAGGAAGCTGAAATAAGCGCCGGTGTCAAGCCAGTCGTGCAGGTCGAAGGGGATGTTGCCCCAATTCAGAAAATAGCACCAATGGAGCAGACCCAAAAGGTAAAGGGCTGCTGACCAGAGTCTGTCAAGCCAGGCCAATGCCCTTCCCTGGGCAGGGATGAAGAAGGCCTCAACCAGGGCAGAAAAACCATCCTGGATGGTTTTCAAGATCGGGCGTTTATCCGTCATGCCGCGATTATACTCGCGGTTGTCTTTGCGATGGTTTTCCTCATAACTGGGAGAAGTAATTTTCTTTCTGCAAGATGCGAACATAGATTAAAATGGAGACCTATGGATTCTTCCAACCGTTTCATTCCTATTTCTGAACCCCTGCTCTCCGGTCACGAGGTCGAGTACGTCAGCGAGTGCGTCCGCTCGGGCTGGGTTTCCTCGCTGGGCAAATACATCGCCGAATTCGAGGGCCGTTTTGCTGACTTTTGCGGCGTGCGGCATGGGATCGCGGTCAGTAACGGCACGACCGCCCTACACCTGGCGCTGGTCGCCTTGGGGATCGGCGCGGGTGACGAAGTGATCGTCCCGACCCTGACCTTCATCGCCACGGCCAACGCCGTCCGCTATACCGGCGCGACCCCCATCTTCGCTGATTCCGAAGCCGAGACTTGGAACCTCGATCCGCAAGATGTCGCTCGCCGGATCACCCCGCGCACCAAAGCCATCATCCCCGTTCACATCTACGGCCATCCGGCGGACATGACGCCGCTCCTCGAGCTAGCGCGGCAGCATGGCCTCCACGTCATCGAGGACGCCGCTGAGGCGCACGGTGCACTTTACAAAGGGAAGCGCGTCGGCAGCTTGGGGGAAATCAACGCCTTCAGCTTTTACGGCAACAAGATCATTACCACCGGTGAGGGCGGACTCCTGACCACCGACAACGACGCCCTGGATGAGAAAGTCCGTTTCTTGCGTGACCATGCCATGTCACCCGAAAGACGCTACTGGCATACCGAGATTGGGTACAACTACCGCATGACCAACCTGCAAGCCGCCCTAGGCGTGGCACAAATGGAGCGCATCGAAGAATTCATTGCTAAAAAACGTCATATCGCCCAGACTTATAACCAGGGTCTGCGTGAGATTACCTCCATCACGCTCCCGCCGGAAGCCAGTTGGGCAGCCTCGGTTTATTGGATGTACTCCATCTTGCTGGCCAGAGATTTTCCGCTCAGCCGTGACGAGGTGATGGCGCGCCTGCGCCATCAGAACATTGACAGTCGTCCCTTTTTCTACCCGATCCATATCCAGCCGCCGTATCAGGCCGGCATCTCCCTGCCCGTCGCCGAAGACCTCTCGCGGCGCGGCATCAATCTCCCCTCGGCGGTCACGCTCAGCGGAGAAGATATCCTGCGTATCGTGCTTGCGCTTAGGAAAATGGCTTGATATGTATATCTCGGTAATTCTGCCCACTTATTGCGAGCGGGACAACATCGGGAATCTGATCTCGGCCATCGAAACCAGCCTGCTCCCGCTGGGACGGGAACTCGAAATCCTGGTGGTGGACGACAACAGCCCGGATGGGACCGCAGAGGCCGTCCGGGCGCACCCGCCCAGGCCCGGGGTCGAGGTGAAGTGTTTCGTCCGCGAGCAGGAACGAGGCTTGGCGACGGCGATTCGTTGCGGCATCCAACAATCAGACGGGGACAGGATTGTGGTCATGGACACTGACTTCAACCACAGCCCAACCAACATTCCGCAGATGGTCAAGCTATTGGATGAATATGATCTGGTCATTGGCTCACGTTTTGTCACGGGCGGTGGGATGGAAGACCGGAAGCGCTATTTCTTCAGCCTGGTGTATAACTGGTTCATCCAATTAGTCTTGTGGCATGGCATCCACGATAGCCTGAGTGGGTTTTTCGCTATGCGCCGCGCCTCGCTCCTCGCCTTGGATCTGGGAGGGATTTTTCGCGGCTACGGGGAATACTTTATCCGCCTGACGTACCTCGCTTTTCGCTGGAAGTTGAAGATCATCGAGGTGCCAGTATTCTACACACTGCGCCAGCACGGCTTCAGCAAATCCCGCTTTGGCTCGATGCTGCGCGACTATACCCTGACCGCGCTTTCGATCCGCTTTACGAAATCCTAAATACAGTTTGTTATAATGTTGGGCAAGAGGCTCAACCGGCAAGACTGGCGAATGGCACTCGAACGCGGCGCGCTCCTGCATAAACGTTATCGCATCGTAAGTGACTTGATAATAGCAGGGCCCCGTTTCCTCAAAGGAAACGGGGCCCTCGCTATATCTTCCCAAGTGCAGCGGTGGGTTTCAGCCCTTCGGCTTCCGCTCAGGGCAAACATCTCGCCCCATCCCTTACGTTGGTGTTTAGGTTGGCGCGGAAGTGTTCGTCGGGGTGGGCGTGAGGCTTGGGGTGAGGGAGGGGGTCTGCGTGGGAGTTTGTGAGGGGGTCAAAGAAGGCGTTTCTGTGAAAGTAGGCGTGTCGGTTGGCACCGGCGTGCTCGTTGGCAGTAGGGTGTTCGTGGACGTCGGTGTATTCGTCGGCGTCGAGGTTGGGGTCAGCGTTGGGGTTGGGGTGGGCAGGTTCAGGCGTAGATGGACGCGTTTGTCCGCATGGCCGCCCGTGCTGCTTTTCATATACAGCCGTAAGGTGATGATATCTCCTTTCACGTCGGTCAGGTCCCAGGTGTAGATTTTCGAGGGTGTGGGTACCGGTGAGGATGTGGTATCCACCAGTACTGTCCACCTTGAAGGATCGCTGCCCTCCCCGTAGTCCAGGCGAAAGGATTGGAAGTTAGCGGTCGCATCCGCAACGGCAAAAATATCCAGCGGGGTGGCGGCGATCTCCTGCTCGTCCTTCAGGCCGACGAAATCCAGCTTTGGGTGTGGATCGTCCTCTTTACATTCCCGGCTGGGAGCGAAGAAGATTTCATCGGTAAAGCCCATGTTCATGGCCCACTCCTGGCCCTTCGGCTCCTGGCGGATCCAGTTCCTTGCCCACTCTTCGGATACGTTCAATGCCATCCGTTCCTCGGTGAAATCGGAGCAGGCTGGCGAGGCGCGCAGGCCGGTCCAAGTGTCAATCAGCAGCTCCTGCCACAGGTCCTGGCTGGCCGGGAGCGGTGGCTGGTCGGCGGCGAAGTATTCCGTCCGCTGGTCAGGGCACCATTGGGAAGGTTCAGTCCCTGAAACGGAGCAAATGACCTTTTCGACCACGCCGTTGGGCCGGACGAATGGCGTGGGATTCCCACCGGTTAAGTATTGGATGGCGACTTGCATGAACTGTGACCAGATAGGTGCTGCGCCCGTCAGGCCACTGGTGTTCTCCATCGGCGTGTAGTCGGCGTTGCCAACCCATACGCCGACGGCTAAGTCGGGGGTGTAACCAAGCGTCCAATTATCCCGAAAATCATTCGATGTGCCGGTCTTGGCGGCCACCTGGAAGGGCAGGTTAAGGGCAGAGTTCCACCCGAACATCGGTACGCGCGCCTCGTTGTCTGAGAGAATGGATGAAATCAGAAAGGCGTGTTCTGGACGGATGACCTGTTCGCCTAAGGGTGGCTGGTATTCGTAGATCACCTTGCCGTCGTGATCCACAATCTTCGAAATCGTGACCGGCGGGACGCGCCGTCCCCCGCTGGCAAAGACAGCGTAAGCGCCGGTCATCTCCAACAGGCTGACGTCACCCCCTCCCAGGGTCAGGGAGAGGCCGTAATCGTCGCGCGTCAGGCTGGTGATACCCAGGCGTTTGGCCATAGCCACCAGACCAGTATCTCCGTAAACGCCGACGTATTGCAAAGTCTTGACGGCTGGGATGTTGTAGGAATTGGCGAGCGCGACGCGAGCCAGCACCGGGCCATGGAACCTCTCGTCGTAGTTGACCGGGATGTAGGGCGGGCGCGGGTCGTTCGGGTCGCCCGAGGGTGGAAACTCGGAAGGCACATCCCAGATCAAGGTGGCGGGCGTCCAGCCCTTTTCGAAGGCAGCCACATAGGTCAAAGGCTTGATAGACGACCCCGGCTGGCGGGTTGGGCTGGTGGCCATGTTGACCTGCCCAGATATGGCCGTGTTGTAGAAATCGGCCGAGCCGACCATGGCCAGGATTTCACCAGTGGAGGGGCGGATAGCGACCAGCGCGCCGTCGGTGACATGGCGGTCAGCCAGCGCAGCCACCTGGTCGCCGACTAATTGCTGGGCGGCGTCTTGCAGACCGGGGTCCAGGGTGGTGTAAACGGTGAAACCGGAACGGTAAATGGTTTGTGGGTCGAATTGGGCTTCCAACTGGGCGCGCACATACTGCACCCAATGCGGGAAACGCATCTCCGCTCGCGGCGGCTGGAAGGGGTAGGTCTCGATCTCGTTGGCAGCCAGTGCGGCGGTGGAGGCATCCACACAGACCGGCTGGAGGTTGTTGCTCACGTAGATGCAGCTCCGCTCCTGGCTGAGCTGGTACATCAGCACAAGCACCTGTTGCTGGCGCTTGGCGGTGACCTCAGGGTTGGTGAAAATGTCATAGATAGACGGCGCTTGCGGGAGGCCGGCCAGGAAAGCCGCCTCGCCCAGGGTCAACTGATTGGCCGACTTACTGAAATACGTTTCAGCAGCGGCCTCTATCCCGTAAGCTAGGTTGCCGTAGTAAATTTCGTTCAGGTAAAGCTCGAGGATGTCATCTTTGGAATATTGCCGCGTGATTTCGGCCGCCAGAATGATCTCGCGCGTCTTGCGCAGAAAGGTACGCTGACTGCGCTCTTGTGGGGAGAGCAGCAGCGTGCGTGCCAGTTGCTGCGTAATGGTGGACGCTCCGCCGCCTTCTTCCCCTCCGCTGATGACGTTATTCCACAGGGCGCGCAGGATGGCAATGGGATCGAAGCCGGGATGGGCGTAAAAGTCCTTATCTTCCGTGGCGATGGTCGCAGCGACCAGGTAGGGTGAAATCTTGTCGAGGGAGATGTATGTACGCCGGCCGGCGTTAGGATCGAGGATCTCGTAGAGGATATTTCCGTTGCGGTCGAGGAGGCGTGTAGTCTCGAATTGTGAGGCTCGCGCCCGCAAATCCTCAACGCTGGGCAAGGTGGAGGCAATGGTGTAATACTCGTAGATGCCTACGGCGGCCAGCAAGATGCCCAACCCAACCAGGATGAAGATCAGTACGATGAGGACGCGCAGCAGGCAGCCTCCTGCCTTGCGCCAGTCCATTGGCTTTTTGCGGGAACGTTTGGCGGCTGGTCTCCGGACAGTTGGGGGCGGGGTGTGCTCGAAGGCAGCCGGAGTGACTCGCGTGGCGTTCATGTCAATTTCATCCACATGGCGGGGCAGGGGCATACCGCGCGAGTCCACGGCGGGGCGAGGGGTGTCGCGTATCCCGCTGTCAGACGCCGACTTTTCCGGCGTCGCGTTGGCAGGTTCAACCTGCGTCTCGGATTCGGAGGCGATCAGGCGGCGGAAACGCTCTGTTGGGTCTTGCTTGTCATCTGGGTTCTCAGGCATATTGTGTCGTTCGTCACACGTCACTTGTCACCCGTCACTCGACTGTTTTTGGCTTGCTCATCACCAACGCGATCCACACGCCTTTCATCACCACATCGTCGCGCTGGTTCTTGACCTGGATGGCAATCGTCACTGAGCCGGCGTTCAGGCGCGGCAGCGACTTGGTCTCGGTCACGTCCAGCTCGGCGTGAATGGTGTCGCCCAAAAAGACCGGCTTGATGAACTTCCACTCGTTGATTTCGCGGAAGGCCAGCACGGTGCCTTCCAGCACGCCGGTGCGCATGGCTAGCCCGGAGACAATCGAGAGGCACAACAGTCCGTGCGCCACACGCTGGCCGAAAGGCGTGGACTGGCTGAAGGCCGCGTCGGTGTGGATTTGGTTGTAATCGCCCGAAAGACCGGCAAAATTCACCACGTCGCTTTCGGTGACGGTGCGCGCCGCGGTGATAATTTTTTGGTCGATCTGAAATTCTTCGAAATACAGGCCGCGTGAAAATGAAAGTGGGGGCATGAGACTCCTTTGGTCATATAGTCAAATGGTCTGATAGTCACTTGGTCGGATGGTCAACTGCTGAACGACTATGAGACTATCCGACGATGAGGTTATACGACTGCAGGACTAATTATACCCTTTGACCTGTGCTGCAACTGCCCGTACAATAGCAACATGCGCGATTGGTATCTCAGCCTCGACGATCCCCTCACTCTGACCCTGGCGGCGGACTTTCGCCTGTGCGAGCCTGATTACCTCAACGACCACATTTGGGAACTGGAGCCTGGCAGCGGGGATCCGCCCGCTCTCTCCCTGCGCACCACTTACGGCTTGCGGGCGCGTTCCATGCGCATTTTCCCGCGCTTCACTGCCAGCGGCACGACCGTCACCGCCCTGTCCAGTTTTGCCGCGCCGCCGCGCCTGCGCCGCTTCTATCCCAATTTTCTTTCGCTGAACTTTTCCCCCTTCACCGGCCTCGAGGTGCTGGCTGAGTACTGGATACCCTCCTCCCAGACTATTGCTGGGCGGTTGACCCTCATAAATCATGCGAACGAGGCCTTTGCGATAGGGTTGGAACTGTGCGGACTGCTCGTCCCAATCGAGGGGCAAAGCCTGGTTCATACCCAGATTCAATTTGCCAACGTGTTGGCCGGACGCACCTCGGACTTGGCGCCGGTCATCTTCCTGACAGGCGGTCCACAGCATGGGCCGGGACCGTACCCTTCCCTGATCCTCGACCTGTATCTGGAGGCCGGGGCCGCGCGCCAGTTGACCTGGGCGCAGGCCGCCCTCGGCGACCCGCAGGCTTCTCTCGAGCTAGCGCGCCGCACGGCAGCGCGCCCCTGGGACGCGGAACGGGCCAGGATCGAGCTGGTCAACGCCGCGCAGACCATCGAGGTCGAGACCGGCGACCCAGACTGGGACGCGGCCTTTGCCCTCAGCCAGAAGACTGCCTTCAGCCTGTTCTTTCCGGGCAGCGAACATTTGCCCAATCCATCTTTCGTCCTGGCGCGTCAGCCCGATCACGGTCGCTCCATGCGCGGGGATGGCAG
>CAYZIQ010000039.1:0-18520 GCA_964478375.1 uncultured Chloroflexus sp.
CCCCATTTCCAAAGGAAATGGGGAAGGGAGGGGGGTGGGGCTAATGTCCGCCCGCGAGGCCCTGTGTCTCGCCACGCGCGGCGGCGCGGCCGTGCTGGGACGCAGCGACATCGGCAGCCTCGAGATCGGGAAATGCGCCGACTTCTTCGCGATCAATCTCAACCGTCTCGACTACGCTGGTGCGCTGCACGATCCGGTGGCGGCGGCAGTGTTCTGCCAGCCAGCGCGGGCGGATGTCACGGTGATCGGCGGGAGGTTGGTGGTTAAGGATGGTGCATTGATCACTTTGGATATTGGCAAATTGGTCGAGCGGCATAATCAAGCTGCGAAACGATTGGTTGAAGGCTTGCCCTAAGTGGCGCAAAGGGTTGAAAGATGTCAGTGAACAAAATGGATGTTGATGAAGTTGTACGTGTTTTGGAACCTGACGATTGGGTGCAGATAAAGTTGATTGCTGATTTGCCGTCCGAGCGCAGGATCATTCCTGCAATGCGAGCGCAGGCATTTGCAATGGCAACATTTCGTTGTGCCTTAGCGAAACGCTATCCTGATTTGATGCCCGCCGAATTGAACATGAAAGTCTTAGAGCATTTCACGAGCGTGCGAATGCAGAAGTGACGCGATAAATGGACAATCGCCTTCCTAAATCCGCATATAAATACTTCTGGGAGATCAACCCGGCCGAGCTGGATGTCGCTGCGCATCCACGCTACGTCATCGAGCGGCTGTTGGAATATGGCGACTTTACTGAGCTTCGCTGGTTGCTCTCGCGTTTCAACCACGCGGAGATTACGGATGCACTCAAGCGTTCGCGAACACTTTCACGGCGCAGGGCAGTATTTTGGGCTAACTTTTTCGATATACCTCGCCAGGAGGTACAATGTTTGAGCAAGTCTTGTCAGGCGCAACGCGCAGCCGGTTGGCCTTATTAGCAGAAAAAGGCCTCAGCCAGCCTTTTTACCTGGCGGGAGGCACTGCTATCGCGTTGCACCTCGGGCATCGCATTTCGGTGGACTTGGATTTCTATTCCCGCGATCATTTCGACGTGAACATGCTTGAAATGAAGTTGCAGGATATTCCTGGCTATCGCCGTGACCGGTTGGCAGAAGATACACTACTCGGCGCGCTGGGCGATCTCAGGATCAGCTTCTTTTGGTATCGCTATAACCTCTTGGAAGAGCCTCTTCTCGCTTTGGATACTCATATTCTGCAATTACCTGACTTGGCAGCCATGAAAATCGAGGCCATCGGGCAACGGAATGTGAGACGCGATTTCATTGACCTCTATTTCCTAGCAAAACAGGCCAATATTCCTCCAGAGAAAGCAATCGAATACCACCGCAAAAAGTACGCAGGGTTTAACATCAACTTAATGCACCTCATTCTCTCTTTGGGATATTTCGAGGATGCTGATGGTAATGAGATGCCAAAGATGTTGATGCCTGTTTCGTGGGAAGAAGTAAAGCAGTATTTCCTTCGAGAAAGCCAAAGCTTAGCCCGCAGCCACATCGCCTGAAATCGGAGCATACATGCCACCTCTCCTCACCAAAACCCTCATTGACGTTGCCATGGGCCGCGCTCCCGCCGACTTGGTCATCCGCCGCGGGACGTGGGTTTGCGTCCAATCGGGTGAGTTCGTGCCGGATACCGACGTTGCAATCAAAGATGGTCGCATCGCTTACGTAGGGCCAGACGCCTCGCACACTATTCGCAAGGACACGCTGGTAATGGACGCGGGCAGCAAATACCTGGCGCCGGGTCTGTTGGATGGACACATGCACGTCGAATCGGGCATGTTGACCGTGACCGAATTCGTGCGCGCCGTCCTCCCGCACGGGACGACCGGCATGTTCGTTGATCCGCACGAGATCGCCAACATCTTCGGCTTGAAGGGTGTCAAGATGATGGTGGACGAGGCTGTCCTCCAGCCGATCCACGTTTGGGTGCAGATGCCTTCCTGCATCCCGTCTGCGCCGGGTTTCGAGACGCCTGGCGCGCAGATTGGGCCGGAGGAAGTGGCCGAAGCGATGACTTGGGATGGCGTCATCGGCCTGGGCGAGATGATGAATTATCCCGACGTCGCGCGCGGCGATGAGAAGATGCTGGCCGAGATGGAGGCGGCGCGCAAGGCCGGAAAGGTCATCGGCGGCCATTACGCCTCGCCGGACCTGGGTCTGCCGTTCCACGCCTATGCTGTGAGCGGCGCGGAAGATGACCATGAGGGGACGCGGGTGGAGGCCGCCGTTGCCCGCGCCCGCCAGGGGATGAAAGTCATGTTGCGTTATGGCTCAGCCTGGCAGGATGTGGCTGCGCAGGTGGCGGCGATCACAAAGCTGGGACTCGACCCGCGCTTTTTCATCTTATGCACCGACGATTCCCACGCAGCGACGCTGGCGCAAGACGGCCACATGGATCGCGTTCTGCGTCATGCTATTTCGCAAGGGCTGCCGCCGATGACAGCTATCCAGATGGCGACTGTCAATACAGCCGAGCATTTCGGTCTCAGCCGCGAGTTGGGGATGATCGCTCCCGGCCGCTGGGCAGATATCCTGTTGGTGGACGACTTGAACGATTTCCACGCCGAGATGGTGATCGCCAAAGGCCAGTTGGCGGCAGAAAAGGGAAAGCTGTGCATTGACTTGCCAAAGATCACTTATCCAGAACGGGTCCTCCGCTCGGTTCACTTGAAACGGCCGTTGACGGCGGATGATTTCACAGTGAGCGTAGACGGAAGTCTGGCCCAGGCCGCGAAAGTGAAGGTCAACGTGATTGGCGTGATCGAGAATCAGGCACCCACGCGGCATCTCCAGACGGTGGTAGTGGTGAATGATGAAGAAATCCATGCAGACAAGCAGCGTGATTTGGCGAAGGTCGCCCTCGTCGAGCGGCATCGCGGCACAGGCAGCGTACAAGTCGGGCTGGTGCAAGGCTTTGGCTTTACCGAGGTCTGCGCCATTGCCTCCACCGTTGCGCACGACAGCCATAACATGATCATCGTCGGCACAGATGAGGGCAACATGGCACTGGCGGCCAACAAACTGGCCGAGGTCGGCGGCGGACAGGTGGTGGTCAAGGATGGCAAGGTCATCGGCCTGGTGGAGTTGAATATTGCTGGCCTGATGTCGGCCCGGCGCGCCGATCAAGTCGCTAAGCAGGCCATTTCGATCTTGGATGGCTTCCGCGCCTGCGGCTGTCAGCTCAATAACCCCAACATGACCCTCAGCCTGTTGGCGTTGGTTGTCATCCCGGAGCTGCGCATTTCGGACAAAGGGCTGGTGGATGTGACCCGCTTCAAGTTCCTGCCGGTCGTGCAAGGCCCGGCGGATTAGAAGGTGTAACTATGGCTCATTATCCGTTTCGGCGTTTACAATCTGAACTGGCTGATCTGATCGCCTCCTTGCCGCCTGAGAGCAAGCTGCCGTCTGAGCCTGCCCTGGCGCGCCAGTTGAAAGTCTCGCGCGCCACTCTGCGGGAGGCCATGCGCTCCTTCGAGGGGCAGGGGCTGATCCGCCGCCGCCAGGGTGTGGGGACGTTCGTTGTCGGTCAGGTGCCGGTCATTGACAGCGGCCTGGAGGTGCTGGAGAGCATCGAAACGCTGGCCCAACGCATCGGCTTGGCCGTCTCGGTGGGTGGGCTGCAAATCGAAGAACTGCCGGCTGAGGAGGATTGCGCCGCGGCCTTAGGCGTCCCTGTTGGCTCGCGGTTGACGCGCGTCTCGCGGGTGATCTATACCGACAGCCGTCCGATTGCCTACCTGGTGGATACATTGCCTGCTGACGTTTTTTCTGCTGACGACGTGGATGAACATTTTTCCGGTTCGGTTCTGGACCTGTTGCAGGGTCGCGGCGATCCGGCCTTGTCCCACTCCCGGGCCGAGATCAAGGCGGTCGGCGCTCCCCCTGAGGTGGCGCGCAAGCTTCAGGTCCAGCGCGATGACGTTCTCCTCCACTTTGTGGCTTTTCTTTATACGACATCGGGCCGCGTAGTGGATCATTCATTCAGTTATTTCCTGCCTGGCTATTTCCGTTTCCATGTGGTACGGCGGGTGGGGTAACCGTGTCAAGTGTCACGTGCTCCGTTGACTAATCTCTCATCTCTATTCTCTAATCTCAGGAGGTAAAAATGCGTAGTTTTGCTGGTCGGGACATCCTGTCCCTCAAAGAGTTCGAAAGGCAAGAGTTCTTCCACATCTTCGACGTAGCCGAAGAACTGGAGCCGATTGCCGTCAGCCGCCGCAACGACGATATGCTTGCCGAGAAGACGCTGGTGACGGCCTTCTATCAACCGTCCACGCGCACGCGCTTGGCGCACGAAGCCGCTATGCATCGTTTGGGCGGGCACGTGACCGGTTTCGCGGATGCCAAAATGACGCGCGCGGGCGACTTCTATCAGGAGTCCATCAAGGATACGGTCAAGATGCTGGAGTTCTATGGCGATGTGATTGTCATGCGCCACTTCCAACAGGGCGCGCCGCACGAAGCCGCCAAGTGGGCCAGCATCCCGGTCATCAACGGCGGCGATGGCTGGGGCGAGCATCCCACTCAAATCTTGACCGACCTGTACACGGTGCTGAAGGAAAAAGGCACGATTGACGGCCTCACCTGGCTGGCAGTGGGTGATATGCGCATGAGAACGATGCACTCGCTTGGTTATGCCCTGAGCCAGTTCGATTGCCCGATCACCTTCGTTTCCCCGCCAGATATGTCGCTGACCGATGAGTTCAAAGCTGAGCTCAAGCAGTTCAGCGTCAATTTCAAAGAGGCTGAGCATGTCGAACAGGCTATTGCCAAAGCGGATGTGATCCTGGTCGAGCCAGTCGTCCAGCCGGATTACACCAAATCTCGCGATGAACGCGCCGGTAAGAATGTGGGCCTGACCCCTGCCAATTACAAAATCACGCGTGAGCTGTTGACGAATAAAGCCAAGTCTGATGCTATTTTGCTGCACTCCCTGCCGCGCATGGACGAGGTTCCGACCGATGTGGACATCACCCGCTGGTCGCGCTACTGGCAGGAGGCCTTCAACGGCGTGGTCATGCGCATGGCGCTGCTGGCACTGGTATTGGGAGCAATGGAATAGGTTAGTCGCGCAGTTGAGGTAATCGGATGGTTGGGCGGTTTACTTGCCAGAAATTGTCCAACCATCCGAAAATCCAGAGGCCTGTATGGCGCTAGATAAGAGGGCCGTCAAGGAATGGGCGGCCGAGTACAAGGTGATTAACGAGATGGAACGCGAGGAGTTGAAACAACGCCTTGCGACCGAGACCGTTGAACAAAGTATCCGGTCTTATTTCACTTTGTGCCAGTTTGCGACCTCTCTGGCGAAGTCTACGGATGTGCCTGTGGAACTTCAGGAACAGCGAGAGATGCACTATATCGAACTCACCGGGAGATGGAAGCGGTTGGCTGAAAGGTTGAAACATGTTCAATGATCCCGCCTCCATGCAACGCGTCATTGATTTTTTCAAGGCGCATGATATTCCTTACATGCTGATTGGCGGCCTGGCGATATCAATTTGGGGTGAAATGCGGGTGACGCATGATGTTGACTTCAAGGTGGCTGTTGACATGCCGCTTGCAGATTTTCGCAAGCTGGTGTTGGAACACTTTCCAGCGCGTGCGACCAGCATTCCTCCTCACAAGTTAAGCCCTTACGTGATTCACTTTTGGGCTTCGCCTGATGTGGCGGCAGATATTTTAGTCAGCATATTTGACTATGAAAAGGAAGCGATCAAACGCGCTGTAAACGTCGACGTGTTGGGAATTCCTGTTCGAGTCTGTACTGCCGAGGATTTCATCATCCACAAGGTTGTCGCCAACCGCAGAAAGGATTGGGATGATGTTGCAGGAATCATCATGCGTCAGCGCGGCAAATTGGACATTAAGTACATCCGCCATTGGTTGAAACAATTCGCCGAGGCGCTCGAAAATCCCGAAATGCTCAGCCGTTTCGAGCATCTCTACGAAACAGTGTGATTTTGGAATCCGTCAGCTTGCTGACGGACGAGACAAAAAACGCAGGAAGCAAGCTTCCTGATTCCAGAAAAGGAGATTCCAACATGCAAACCTTTTTACACGGCCGCGATTTAATCGGCGACCTTGATTTTACGAAAGAGGAGGTCGAAACCGTTCTCGACGTGGCCTTCGACCTGAAGCGCAAGCGCGCTCTGAACGAACCACATCCCTACCTGCGCGACAAAGTGCTGGCAATGTTGTTCTTCTTCTCGTCCACACGCACACGCGGCTCGTTCGAGGCCGGAATGGCCCAACTGGGCGGACACGCCGCCTTCATCGAGAGCAAGACCACCCAGATCGCCCACGGCGACACGCCCAAGGAGATCGGCGAAATCTTTGGCCGCTACTTCGATGGGATCGCCATCCGCCACGTGGACTGGGGCATCGGCAACAAGTATCTGAACGAAGTGGCGAAGCACTCGCGCGTTCCCGTGCTGAACATGCAGTGCGACATCTACCATCCTTTCCAATGCTTGGCTGACCTGATGACCATCATCGAGAAAAAGGGCCGCGACTTGCGCCGCAAGAAGATGGTCGTCTCGTGGGCCTACGCGGCCTCCTACCAGAAGCCGATATCGGTGCCGCAGAGTCTCATCCTGCAAATGCCGCGCTTCGGCATGGATGTGGTCCTTGCCCACCCGCCGGAGTTCAAACTGATGCCCGACATCATGGAGCAGGCCGAAGCCGAGGCCAAGAAGTATGGCGCCGGGTTCGAGGTCATCTCGGACAAGGACGGCATGGAAAAGGCCTTCAAGGACGCGGACGTCATCTACGCTAAATCGTGGGGCGCAATGGTTCACACCCCTGACCCCGAAGAGGGCGCGAAAATCATCAAGAAATATTCCCACTGGATCACCGATGAGCGCAAGATAGCCCTCGCCAAGCCGGACGCCATTTACATGCACCCGCTGCCCGCTGATCGCAACATCGAGGTCACGGATGGCGTGATGGACGGCCCGCAGTCGGTCGTTTACGATGAGGCCGAGAACCGCCTGCACGCACAGAAAGCCGTGATGGCGTTGACGATGGGATGAATTGGTAGATTGGAAATTTGTATTTGGTAAATTGGTTAGGAGGAGACGGATTGGGTGAGAATGGGCAGCGCGCTCACTGAATGGCTTTATTCGTTATGTGCGCACTCAGCATCAAGGCAGTCAGGAGTACGGTCGTCGTGCTGTTCGCGAAGATGACGCTCCCTATGTCACCGACCTTGATTTGCCCGAGGAAGGATGACAACCGGCCCCAACTTACCAATTCCCAACATACCAGTTCCCAATATACAACGAGGAGCACCAATGAATAACAAATCACGCAAGTTAGCCGTCGTCGCCATCGGCGGCAACTCGCTCATCAAAGACGAGAAGCACAAGACTGTCGAAGATCAGTACCAGGCCGCCAAAGAGACCACCTTCCATATTGCCGACATGATCGAGGCCGGCTGGGACGTGGCCATCGGTCACGGCAACGGGCCGCAGGTTGGTTTCATCCTGCGCCGGTCCGAGATTGCCGCAAAAGTGGAAGGCATGCACGAGGTCCCGCTGGACGTATGCGGCGCGGACAGCCAGGGCGCGATTGGCTACGCCCTTCAGCAGAATTTGCAGAACGAACTCTATCGTCGCGGGATCAAGAAGAATGTCGCCACGGTGGTCACCCAAGTGTTGGTGGACAAAGACGATCCGGCCTTCGTGAATCCCACCAAGCCCATTGGCGGCTTCATGGACGAGGCCGACGCCAAACGCCGTGAGAGGGAACTCGACTGGAGCGTCGTCGAGGACGCCGGGCGCGGCTGGCGGCGCGTGGTCGCCTCGCCGATCCCGAAAGAGGTGGTTGAGCTTGAATCGGTCAAGACTCTGTTGAATGCCGGTGTGGTGGTCATCACCGTGGGCGGCGGCGGTATCCCCGTTATTGACAAAGGTGAGGGCGAGTATGTCGGCACCGCAGCGGTCATTGACAAGGATTACGCCTCCAGCCTGCTGGCCCGCGAAATCAATGCTGACCTCTTCGTCATTTCCACAGCCGTGGAGAAAGTGGCCCTCAACTTCGGCAAGCCCAACCAAAAGCGGCTCGACAAGATGACCCTGGCGGAGGCCAGGCGATACCTGGCTGAAGGTGTGCATTTCGCCAAAGGCTCAATGGCGCCCAAGATCCAGGCCATCATCTGGTTCTTGGAGGCCAACCCGAATGGCAAAGCGCTCATCACCAATCCCGAAAACATTGGGCGTGCGCTGAGAGGCGAAACCGGAACCTGGATTGTGCCGTGAACGTGTCAATTGAATGTGTTAGAATAGTTGGTGAAATTTACCTCAACGAATGAGAGGAAAGGAGGTGATTCGAGAAAGGGCTTTCAATCAGTCGAGTTGTATCCATATCACTGGCCGTTTTCTGTTCACATTTACACTCTAGGAGGAGTACCCTATGCGTAAAATGTTCATGAAATTCGCCTTACTGAGCCTTGCCGCTATCCTCGTCCTCTCGGCCTGCGGCGGCGCGGGAGGCGGCTCGAAACTTGCCCCGCTTGGCGATAATTTCACCTTTGGCATGCTCCTGGTTGGCGCCAAGAACGATCAAGGCTGGAGCCAGGCGCACTACGATGCCGGTCTCTATGTCCAGCAGAAGATACCCGGCGCGAAAATGATCTATCTTGAGAATGTCTACTCTGGCTCCCCTTCTTATCCCGGGCAGACCGCTTCTCAACTGGCCGAGCAGTTGGTCTCGCAGGGGGCCAAGTTGATCATCTTCAACTCGGATGATATGAAAGATGAAGCCCTGAAATTTGCCAATGCCCACCCGGATATTTATGTCATCGGCTCTTCCGATGACTGGACCTGGAAAGATGGCAAGAACTACCAGGAATCGCCCAACCAGGTTGATATCATGGGCCGTATGGAGTATATGAAGATGGTCGCTGGTTGTGCTGCAGCCCTGACCACCCAGACTGGCAAGATCGGCTATCTCGGTCCCTTGATCAACGACGAGACGCGCCGCCTGGCCTCCTCGGCCTTTCTCGGCGCCAAATATTGTTGGACAAACGTCCTGAACAAGGATGCCGCCCAGTTGTCCTTCAAGGTTACCTGGATCGGCTTCTGGTTCAACATCCCAGGTGTGACCTCCGACCCGACGCAGGTCGCGGATGACTTCTACAACAGCGGCTATGACGTGGTCCTCTCGGGCATTGATACCACCGAAGCCCTGGTCGAGGCCAAGAAGATGCACGATGCTGGCAAGAATACCTACGCCATAGCCTATGACTTCAAAGACAACTGCAATGTGGCTCCGGATATTTGCCTGGGCGTGCCCTACTTCAATTGGGGGCCTGCTTACCTGACGACCATTCAGACCGCCATGAAGGGAACCTGGCAAGAGGGCTTCCAGTGGAATGGACCGGATTGGAAAGATATCAACAACCCGGATACCAGTGCGGTCGGTTTCATCAAGGGCAATGGCCTGAGCGCGGATGCCTCCACCAAGCTGGATGGGTTCATCTCCCAACTGGCCGGCGGCCTGAACTTGTGGACCGGCCCGATCAACCTGCAGGATGGCACGGTCTATCTGGCGGATGGCGTTGTTGGCACTGACCAGCAGGTTTGGTACCTGCCCCAGTTGCTCCAAGGCATGGAAGGACAAAGCGTTTCCCAATAAGCTCGTTTACCCAATCGGGGGAAGGCATAAGCCTTCCCCCTTCCTTATTTTCCGGCACGATGATTAAGCCTTCAGGACAACTGCATGGACGTTGAACTCCACAGTATTTACAAAACCTTTGGCGCGGTGCACGCAAATGTTGATATTAGTCTGCGTGTCCCGGCCGGTACCATTCGGGGTATTTTGGGGGAAAACGGTGCCGGGAAAAGCACTTTGATGAAGATATTATCCGGATTTATTCGGGCGGACAAAGGGGAGATTTTCCTCGATGGTCGTCCGGTCATCATTCATTCTCCCGCCGACGCGATCCGGCATGGCGTTGGCATGTTGCATCAGGATCCGCTGGACTTCCCACCAATGCGTCTGATTGATAACTTTATTGCTGGCCACGAGGGCGGACTGTTCCTCAACCGGGCCGCGGCGGCACGGGACTTCAAGCGGCTGGCCGAACAATTTGGCTTTTCTCTTAACCCCGATGCCTATGTCGACTCGCTGACCGTTGGTGAACGCCAGCAGTTGGAGATCCTGCGCCTGCTATGGCTGGGAGCGCGCGTTCTCATCTTCGATGAGCCGACCACGGGCATCAGTGCCTCACAGAAGGAAAAACTCTTTGCCGCCCTGCGTTTACTGGCCGAGCAGGGGAAAACAGTCTTGTTTGTTTCGCACAAATTGGAAGATGTGGAAGGCTTATGCCACCGTGTGGCTGTACTGCGCCAGGGACACCTGGTTGGCGAGGCCGGGCCACCTTACACGACCGAGAAATTGGTCGAGATGATGTTTGGTAAAACCATTTCTATGGCGGGCCGCACTCCTTGCGAAGCCGGGGATGTGACTCTCGGCCTGTGCAAGCTCTCGGTCGAAGATTACCGCCTCAAAGTCCGGGATGTGAGCCTGGATGCACACTGCGGCGAGGTTGTTGGCCTGGCCGGAATGGAAGGCAGTGGTCAGGGCCTTTTCCTCCGCGCCGTCGCCGGTCTGGCGCGGACGGTGGGTGGACGAATCGTGGTCGGCGGAAAAGACCTGACCGGAAAGTCTCACCATGCTTTCAAACGACAGGGGGTGGCATTCCTGCCGGCGGCGCGTCTGGAAGAGGGGCTGGCGGTGGGTCTCAATCTGACCGAACATTTTGTCCTGGCAGAGGAAGCGCCCGGTTTTTTCATCAACTGGGAGCAGGGTAAGGCTCTAACCCAGAAACGTATCGAGGATTTTAATATTCACGGCACACCGGTCAGCCCGGTGGAATCACTTTCGGGCGGCAACCAGCAGCGTGCTCTGCTGGCCCTGCTGCGGGTCCCGCTGGCGTTGCTCCTGCTGGAACACCCGACGCGCGGGCTGGATGTCGAGTCCACGATTTATATTTGGTCGAAGCTCAAAGAGCGCTGCACACAGGGAACGTCTATCCTGTTCATCTCGTCTGACTTGGAAGAAATCCTGCAGTACAGCGACCGAGTGTTGGTCTTCTTCAGTGGCAGGGTGACGCCGCCGCTGGATGCCGGGGCACTGACCTCGGATAAGCTTGGTGAGTTGATCGGCGGCAAGGGCTGGGAGGAATTCACTTCGGGGTAGGGCGCATGAAAAAAAATATTTGGATCAATATTGGTTTTCAGGCTGGAGCACTTGCCCTGGCGTTATTGATTACAACGCTTATTCTGGTGGCTGTAGGGGCGCCGCCCTTCAAGGCCTATGTGGGTATCCTGGGCGGGGCTTTCGGCTCGACCAACAAACTGGTGGCCGTGCTGATTTCCTGGTCGCCGTTGCTGCTGACCACAGCCGGCGTGCTGATCACATTTTCAGCGGGGCTGTGGAACATTGGGATGGAAGGGCAAATGACCCTAGGCGCTATCTTCGCCACCTGGATGCTGCGCCTGCTTCAGAACACGGCACTGCCTCCGGCGCTCATCATCACACTGGGCATTTTGGCAGGTGTGATCGGCGGCGCACTATGGGCTTCCCTGGCAGGGGCGCTCAAGACCTTTGGGGGCGTGAACGAAATCTTCGGCGGCCTGGGGCTGAACTTCGTCTCGACTGCCCTCACAATCTATCTGGTCTTCGGGCCTTGGAAACGACCTGGAACCGGTTCTATGTCTGGTACGCAGCCGTTCAGCCGGGAGCTGTGGCTGCCGACCTTGCCAAATACGGAGTTGAGTCTCTGGGCGTTGGGATTATCTGTGCTGATGGTCGTGGCCGTTTACTTTTTACTGCGCGGCACGTACTTTGGCCTGCGGCTGAAGGCTGTCGGCAAGAACCCGAAAGCAGCCTTCCTGCTAGGGGTGCCAACCTGGCAGTACTGCATGTTCGCTTTCCTGCTGTGTGGGATGTTGGCCGGACTGGCCGGCGCCATCCAGGTGACGGGCGTCTATCACCGCCTGCTGCCCAACATTTCGAATGGGTATGGATTCCTGGGTCTGCTGGTGGCAATGCTGATCAATTACCAGGCAATCTGGGCTGCACCGGTAGCGTTTTTCTTCGCCGCGCTGAACGTCGGCAGCATCCAGTTGCAGATCGTCTATAAGCTAGATTCGTCCTTCTCGGGCGTCTTGCAGGATTTGCTGGTGCTGCTGGTGCTGCTTGGAGAGGGCGCGCGCCAGCGCTTTTTGAGGCGACAATAGGACCCGCTATGGAGACGAGTTCCATGTTGATTGGTTTGGCTGGAGTCCTGGCAGTAGCCGCGCCGGTCTTGTTCGCCGTTGTCGGAGAGACGATTACCGAACGCGCGGGGGTTATCAACCTGTCCCTGAATGGGATGATCCTGCTCGCCGCCATGGGCGGTTTTGTCGTCACCTACGAGACCGGCAGCCTGCTGCTTGGTTTCCTGAGTGGGATGCTGATCGGCGCGCTGGTGGCGTTTATCGTTGCTTTCAGCAGCATCACGCTTCACCAGTCGCAGGTGGCGGTGGGATTTGTGCTGGCGCTGGCCTGCCGCGACCTGGCTTATTTCCTCGGCGTTCCCTACATGAACCTTCCCGGTCCGCGCTTGCCGGTCTGGTCCATTCCCCTCCTGAGGGATATCCCTGTTCTTGGGTCGTTATTCTTCCGGCAAGATTTGATGACCTATCTCAGTTACATCGTCATTTTCCTGGCCTGGCTGTGGATTTTCCGCACCCGGCCCGGCCTGCTGCTTCAGGGGATTGGCGAGCGTCCGGCTGCGGCATTCGTGCGCGGCGCCAACGTCAACCTGATGCGTTATGTTTACACTATCATCGGCGGAGCGATCAGCGGCTTGGCGGGACCGGCCTATTCGCTTAACGTCAAAGCTGGGTGGATGGGAATCCAGTCGGGGCTGGATGGCTTTGGCTGGATTGCTCTCTCCATTACCATTTTTGGCGGCTGGAATCCGCTGCGAGCCGCCTTTGGCGCGTACCTTTTCTCCTTCCTCCAGTGGCTGGGCCTGGTGCTTCAAGCCCGTCTTACCGGCATCCCGACTCAGGTGCTGCAGGTGGCCCCCTTCCCGTTGATGATCCTGACCCTGCTGCTGGTCAACATCAGCGACGCTGAGTGGGTGGGACGTATGTTGGCTGCCTTGCCAGAGGGGACGCGCCGCAGAGTGGCAAAGCTGCTGCGGACCATGCGCGCCTCGCCGCCGGCCGGTTTGGGTGTGCCATTTGAATCTGAGTGATCGCGGCGAGTGGGCGTAGTCACGTTTAAAACGTGACTTACATGTGGTGGTTCATCACGTCGGGTCTCAGGGAATCTAAACAGGTATAATGAGGGCATGGCAAAATTCATCGGTTATCGCTGTTCCCTATGCAACGCGGAATACCTCCCCAGTCAGGTGACTTACATCTGCCCGAAAGATCGTGGCAACCTGGACATGGTGCTGGATACCAGCACCCTACGCCAGAAATTTCAGCCGGAGGATATCACCTCTCGTACCGACGCGTCCCTCTGGCGATACCTGCCTCTTTTGCCTGTTGCCGATCCCGGCGGCGAGGGGACGCCTCTGCGCGCCGCTGGCTGGACGCCAGTCTTCTCGCTGCCGCGCTTGGCCGATAAACTTGGCTTGCATCATCTCTGGCTGAAAGATGAAAGCCGCAACCCGACCGCATCTTTCAAAGATCGCGCCAGCGCGATAGTGGTGGCGCGTGCCCGAGAGATCGGCGCGGAAGTAGTCGTCACGGCTTCTACCGGTAACGCCGGCGCAGCCCTGGCGGGCATGTCGGCTGCGATTGGGCAAAAAGCGGTCATCTTTGCGCCAAAGTCCGCGCCGCCGGCCAAGGTGGCCCAGTTGCTCGTCTATGGGGCGCACGTCCTGCTCGTGGATGGCAGCTACGATGACGCCTTCGACCTGACCATCCAGGCGGCAGATGAGTTCGGCTGGTACTGCCGCAACACAGGTTACAATCCCTTCACCGCCGAGGGCAAGAAAACCGCCGCCTTCGAGATATGGGAGTGGTGGATCGCTGAGCATCGCGAGTGGCACGCGCAAGGCGACCCGCGTGATCAACATCCACCGCTGACTGTCTTCGTTTCGGTTGGCGACGGCAACATCATCTCCGGCATCCACAAAGGCTTTGAAGATTTGCTCACCCTGGGCTGGATCAATCGTCTGCCGCGCCTTATCGGTGTGCAGGCTGAAGGTTCAGCGGCAATTGCCAACGCCTTCCACGCGAATACCGAAGTGATTGCGCCCGTTTCGGCCAAAACCATCGCTGACAGCATCTCTGTGGATTTGCCGCGCGATGGTGTGCGTGCTGTGCGCGCCGCGCGCCAAACGGGTGGAACATACATCACCGTGAGCGATCAAGATATCCTGGCTGCAATTGCTGCGCTCGGGCCGCTGGGCATCTTTGCCGAACCGGCCGGGGCGGCCGCCTACGCCGGGCTGGTCAAGGCAGTGGAGCAGGGAATCGTTTCGGCGGAGGACCCGATCCTGGTTCTGAACACAGGCTTCGGGTTGAAAGATGTCCGCGCCGCGATGCAGGCGGTAGCCGAGGCGCCAGTCATCGAGCCAACGCTGGAGGCGTTGAAACGTTTGATATGAATAAAACGTGGAGTATACAAACACGCTACTTTGTGCTAGGGCTTATCATCGTCTTTCTATTGATGGTGGCCTGGTTTATACGCGAGATGTTCGCCCCGCTTATCATGGCTGGCTTGATTGCGTATTTGCTTTACCCAGTCATCGAATTCCTATGTACTCGCCTGAAGATGCACCGAAAGGTGGCTTCACATCTTGTCTATTTTGTCAGCCTGGCATTAATCATTGCCATTCCGGCGACATTATTGCCCACTTTGTTCAACGAATTGAAAACGGTGGTGAATGATCTGCTCGCAACACTCGATCAGGTCGAAACTTATCTTTCTCATCCATTGGCATTTGGCCAGATTACAGTTCACCCCGAAATGCTGGTACCCTCTTTGAAGAGTTCGCTAACAGGCTTTCTTGCTCCTCTGCCGGAGGATGCCTGGAATCTGATCGCGACTACTTCGAAGGGAGCCTTGTGGTTTCTAGTCATCGTGGTGGGGGCCTATTATTTCATGACCGATTGGGAAACCTTTCGGGAATGGCTCATTCGCCTTGCTCCTGTAGATCATCGTCAAGATGTCCGCCGTCTCTATTTGGAAATCAAACAGGTTTGGATGGCGTATTTGCGCGGCCAATTGACCTTGATGGTTATTGTCGGCGTGGTATTTACAGTTGTCTGGTCCATCATCGGCCTGCCGGGCGCGCTGATACTGGGCATCCTGGGCGGCTTGTTCAGCCTTGTCCCGGATGTCGGGCCGTTTATTGCGTCTGCTCTGGCGTTCGTCGTGGCCTTGCTGGAAGGTTCTACCTGGCTACCGCTTAGCAATATCTGGTTTGCGCTGTTGGTCGCCGGTCTATATGTCGTGCTTATCAACGTCAAAAGCATCTGGCTGCGTCCGCGTATCTTGGGGCGTAGCGTGCGCATGCACGAAGGTTTAGTTTTTCTATCCATTGTTGCCGCTGTTATTTTCACGGGCATTCTAGGGGCGTTTATTGTGGTGCCTGTCCTGGCCTCGGCTGGCGTGATCTTTGGTTATTTGCGACGCCGTATTCTTGGCTTGCCACCCTTCCTGCCCGTAGAAGAGCGCAATGTCGAAGCGGGGGTGGTGCCGATGGAAAAATCTACAAAAACCGCTTCCCGTTCGCCTCGTAAAAAGAAGGGAAAGTGATATGGAACTCGTGTTTTCTATTGTTGCTCCCATTTACAACGAGCTGGAGAACATCCCCGAACTCTACCGCCGCCTGCGCGAGACGATGGATTCGCTCGGCGAGACCTGGGAACTGCTGCTCGTTGACGACGGCTCGACCGACGGCTCGACCGACGTTATCCGCGATCTGGCCGCGAAAGACAAGCGTGTCCGCCCGGTCATATTTGCCCGTAACTTCGGCCATGAGATCGCTGTTACCGCCGGGCTAGACTACAGTCGCGGGCGAGCGGTGATTATGATGGACGCCGACTTGCAAGACTCTCCCGAAGTGATCCCAGATATGATCGCAAAATGGCGTGAAGGGTACGAGGTGGTTTACGCCAAGCGTGAAGAACGCGAAGGGGAAACCTGGTTCAAATTGTTTACGGCCTCGTTGTTCTACCGCCTGATTGCCCGCATCACCGATGTTGATATACCTATGGATGTGGGCAACTTCCGGCTAATGGATCGGAAGGTGGTGGACGTGCTCGATCAGATGCGCGAACGCCATCGCTTCATGCGCGGTATGTCAGCTTGGGTGGGATTTCGTCAGATCGGCGTGGATTACAAGCGCGCCGAGCGCTTTTCTGGCGTGACCAAGTATCCTTTCAGGAAAATGTTCAGGCTGGCGATCAATGCCATCACCGGTTTTTCGTATTTTCCTCTGCAATTGGCGACCTTTTTCGGTTTTATTTCAGCCGGGATTAGCATCGTCGCCATTCCAGTTGTGGTTGTGATGCGTCTGACCGGTTCACAGGCCTTCCTCGGCCAGGCGTCCACGTTGATTGCGGTGTTATTCTTGGGCGGGGTGCAACTGATCTCGCTGGGGGTATTGGGGGAATACATTGGCCGGATCTACGACGAGGCCAAGGGCCGGCCGTTGTACATCGTCCGTGAGGCGCCGGAAGGTAAAGAATAGCAAAGGCGGATGGGGGACACCCATCCGCCAATTCGTGCGTCTTGCCGAGGAAAGAGCGGGCAAGACCGCGTTCGTCGTGGGAGACGTTTGGCGCACCTTCGAACTCTATTGCGCCCCGAAAGTCACCCGGTCTTTCCTCCCAGAAGTATTCCGATCACAGTCTCGACGGCAGCCTCCTTTCCAGGCCAAAAGCGACCTATGTTCATGATACAACGTTTTGGAGAGGATTGCATTAAAAGCAGGTGACAATTTCGTAAAGGAATTGTGTAGATCGGGAGGAAGGTATGCGTTCCGCTGATCCCTTCACCGGGGTTCGATGTGGAGACGTGGGTGTAAACTATCCCGCTGGGAGAAAATGGTCGAACAGTGTCTGATATGGAAAGTGATACAATATTGGCATAACGGCATCAGGAAAGAGAGATTGCCATGACTGAAAAATTGTTGAAACGAATCGAACTCAACCCCGCCATCATGCTCGGCAAGCCGGTTATCAAGGGCACGCGCATTCCGGTTGAATTGATATTGCTCAAGCTGAGTGAAGGCGCGACGGAGGCGGACTTGCTCGATGCTTATCCCCGCCTGACCAAACTCGATATTCAGGCGGCGCTGGCATATGCTGCCAGTTCACTGGCGCATGAGACAATTTTCCTGCAGACCGTGTCATGACTCCGGCTGAACCGCGTTTTCTCGCCGATGAAAGTTGTGATTTTACCGTTGTCCGCGCTTTACGAGCAAAAGGTTACGATGTTCTTGCCGTCAGTGAATACAATCGCAGGTCAGTGGACAGCGAATTGATCGAGCAAGCCCATCGGGAAGACCGGATTTTGCTGACAGAAGATAAAGACTTTGGCTGGCTGGTGTTCGCCAGCCATTCTGTTTCTGCGGGTGTCATCCTGGTCCGCTTCCCTGGAAATGCGCGCAAAACGCTAGGGCAAGCAGTCGTGGAACTGGTTGAACAGAAGGGCGCGGAACTCAAAAACGCGTTCGTTGTTCTCCAGCCCGGACAGGTGCGCTTTAGCCACAAGGAATGATATCGTGATAGATTTTGGAGGGCGTGCGTTTCGTCAATCCCTTTGCCGGGATGTTTGATGTGGAGACGTGGGTGTAGCCTCCAAAAAGACCACTGCGTATGCGTCATCCCTGTTTTCATTCCGCGGTAATGGCGAGTGCGGATGAGTACCTCAACATCGCTGACAGGGCAGTCGAACGAGCCGATCTTTTCCATCATCAGGCCGGTCACCGACAGCCCCAATGCCAGCCTCGAACGGGTTCCTCGCCAGGCATGTAAGCGCCGATGCTGATATCGCCGCGCGGGCTGGGCCATGCCCCCGAAAAAGTATTGACTTTTGTTTTCAGCGCGTGTAAACTATGAACAGAGACAATGCACACGTGTGCAGGCTGGAGTGGAACGAATGGTCGTTACCATCAAGGATGTCGCCAGGAGAGCGGGGGTCGCACACACTACTGTCTCGCGCGCCCTGCGCGGCAGCCCGCTGATCTCGCTCGCGACGACGGAACACGTCCGGCAGGTTGCCGCTGAGTTGGGCTACCAGCCCTCCGCCGCCGCCCGCAGCCTGAAGACCAACCGTTCGCAGGTGCTGGGGGTGATTGTCAATTCGATTGACGACCCGTTCTTTAGCGAAATCCTCCAAGGCATTGACGATGTGGCCCAGCAGAGCGGCTACAGCCTGTTCATTGCTGCCTCCCAACGCGACCTGCAGCGTGAGCGCGCCATCGTCCGCACCATGCGCGAGCACCGCGTGGACGGGGTCATCATTTGCTCCACTCCCTTCAG
>CAYZIQ010000039.1:18620-22343 GCA_964478375.1 uncultured Chloroflexus sp.
GCACCATGCGCGAGCACCGCGTGGACGGGGTCATCATTTGCTCCACTCCCTTCAGCGCCGAGCAGAGCACGCAGTTGCGCTCGTACGGAATCCCTATCGTTGTCATCAATAACCAATCCGCCGAAGATTACCGCTACTCAATCTACCATGATGATTTGGACGGCAGCCATCAGGTAGTGTGTCACCTGATTGGACTGGGGCACCAGCGCATCGCCTATCTCGGTTGTGCCCGTGGGGGCCGTACCAACCTCAAGCGCCTCACGGGTTATCGGGAAGGAATGCAGGCGGCTCGTTTGACTGTCCATGACGGCTACGAGTTCGCGGTCCAGACTAGTGACCCGCAGGGTGGGATGGCCTCCGTTCGGCACTTCCAGTCCCTACCTCAGCGTCCAACCGCCATCTTCTGTTACAACGACATGCTCGCTATCGGCGTCCTGCGCGGCTTGCAAGAGTCCAGTCTGTGCGTCCCCGAAGACTGCTCGGTGGCCGGGTTCGACAATATTACCTTCTCGGCCTACACCTGCCCCCCGCTCACCACCTTCGACCAGCCCAAGCGCGCCATCGGCGAGCGGGCGGCCAGCCTCGTGCGGGAACTGCTCGACCTGACCGGCGACGGAGACACCCCTGGCCCAAAAATCCAGACGTTGAAAGGCAGCCTGCTCGTGCGCGGTTCCACTGCCCGGCCAGTCGTGAGATGACCATGCTGACCCCACTTTCCCTTTCCCCCTCTTTCGGCTTCGGCGACCGCCTCGGCCTGGCCACGCCAGGACACATCGCCGCCGTACGCGGCACGGGCTTGGCGCCGGTCTTTGCGCAGCAATCGGTGCGCGAGAACGCCCGCACCGGCCGCACCTCGCAGCAGGTGCTGGACGACGCTCGCCGGGCAGTCGAGGCCGCCGGCTGGGACGCTCCCTGGGGCGCGGACGCCGACCACCTGAAATCGCCCGATGACCTGCCGCCTTTCGTGAAGGCGGGCTATACCTTCTTCACCGTGGACCCCAGCGTGCACGTGGACAACGCCGCCGCCAGCTCCCCGCTTTCGGTGCTGGAGGAAAAAGCCCGCACACTGGATTGGGATCAGCTCTCGGCGCTGTATCTGGAAACGGCAGAGTGCCATATCTGGGGACGGTTCGACCGCGAATCCCTGTTGCGAGCGGTGGTCAAGTATGGCCGGGCTATCGAGCACACAGTCACGATGTACCGCCGTCTGGCCGAAATGAAAGACGATTTCGATTTCGAGGTCTCGGTGGACGAGGCCGACGCGCCGACCACGCCGCTGGAGCATTTCTTCATCGCCAACGAATTGACCCGGCGCGGCGTCCGCTTTACCTCGATTGCACCGCGCTTCATTGGCCGCTTCGAGAAAGGCGTGGATTACATCGGCGATCTCGCTGCGTTGGACGAGGAAATGGCCCGCCACGCTGCGGTGACGGCTCATTTCGGGACTTACAAGATCAGCCTGCATTCGGGTTCGGATAAGTTCAGCGTTTACCCGCTGCTGGCGAAACACTGGGGGAAGCGCATCCACGTCAAAACCGCCGGGACAAGTTATCTCGAAGCTCTGCGCACCATCGCTGCACTCGACCCGGCTTTCCTCAAAGAGATCTACACTTTTGCCCGGGAGCGCTACGAACACGATCGGGTCAGCTACCACGTCTCGGCGGACCTGAGACGCGCGCCCCTGCCGAGCGCGGTCGGCAACTGGCCGGGGCTGCTCGACCAGTTCGACGCCCGCGAAATTCTGCACGTGACCTTCGGCTCGGTCCTGACCGATAAAACGGCCACCGGCGACCTGCGCTTCTACGACCGCTTCATGGACTTCCTGCGGGCCAACCCGGACGCCTACGCTGCCAATCTGGAGAAGCATTTCATCCGGCATTTGGAGTCGTTCGTTGAGCCGCTGGTCGAGTAGGCGGCGGGTCTCGGTACGCCCCTGCGAGGCTACTCGACCGGCGCCGCCGTACCCCTGCACTTGCAGCGCAGGTGCAAGTGTCGAGGCCAGCACACGATTGCGGAAAATTCTATGATCACTTCTTCCTTCCAACAACTCTTCGATCTCTCTGGCAAAACTGCCGTCGTGACCGGCGGCGCGGGTGTGCTGTGTGCGGCCATGTGCCGGGCGCTGGCCGCAGCCGGGGTCAAAGTCGCCGTGCTGGACCTGAACGCGGAGGCTGCCGAATCCCTGGCCGCCGAGCTCCGTTCCAGCAGCGCGGGCGCTATCGGCGTGGCCTGCAATGTGCTCGACAGAGCCAGCATCGAAGCCGCGGCGCAAACTGTGCTGGAGAAATTCGGCCGTGTGGATATTCTGGTCAACGGCGCGGGCGGCAACAAGCCTGCCGCCACCACCAACGTCGAGCAATCCTTCTTCGATCTGCCTGCCGAGGCCCTGCGCTGGGTCTTCGATCTGAACCTGATGGGGACAATCCTGCCCTCGCAGGTTTTCGGCCAACTGATGGCCGAACAGAAATCCGGCGTCATTCTGAATATCTCTTCGATGAACGCCTTTCGCCCGCTGACTCGCATCGCCGCCTATTCCGCCGCCAAGGCCGGGGTGAGCAACTTCACCCAGTGGCTCGCCGTCCACATGGCGCAGGAATATTCGCCCGAGATCCGCGTCAACGCCATCGCTCCGGGCTTCTTCCTGACCGAGCAGAACCGTTTCCTGCTGACAGACAAGGATTCCGGCGACCCTTCGACAGGCTCAGGGCAGCGCCTGACCCCGCGCGGCAAGTCCATCATCGGGCATACCCCGATGGGCCGCTTCGGCTTCCCCGACGACCTGGCAGGCGCGCTGCTCTGGCTAGTCTCCCCCGCCTCGGCCTTCGTTACCGGGGTCGTCATCCCGGTGGATGGCGGGTTTTCTGCATTCAGCGGTGTTTGATTCTTGTAGCGGCGACCAGCTGGTCGCCGCTACATGGAACAGGAATATGATCTTCTCGCAAACCACCGCCCCACGAGGCAAGTTGCTCACCGAGCAGGAAATCCTCAAAACCCTGCATCAGGGCCTCGACGGGCGATTTACGCGTCAGAGGGTGCTGGTACTCATCCCGGATCACACCCGCTCGCTGCCTTTACCTTTCCTCTTCCGCGCCATCGTGGAAACCCTGCACGACGCCAAACAACTCGACTTCATGGTCGCCTTGGGGACGCATCCGCCGCTGAGCGAAGAGAGCCTGAACAAGCTGGTTGGTATCACGGCAGAAGAACGCGCCTCCTTGTTCGTAGGGGGCGGATTTCAGACCCGTCCCCACCGGGTCAAAATATTGAACCATGCCTGGGGCAATCCGTCTATGCTGGCGTCCATCGGTATGATGGAACAGGATGAAATCAAAGCTATCGCTGGGGAACGCTGGCACCCGTCCTTGCCGGAGCGGGTGGACATTCGGATAAACCGGGCCGCGCTGGAATACGATCATATTCTCATCCTCGGCCCGACCTTCCCCCACGAGGTGGTCGGCTTCTCGGGCGGGGCGAAGTACCTGTTCCCGGGCATCTCCGGGCCGGAGATGATCAACGCCACCCACTGGCTGGGCGCGCTAGTAGGCGTGGTCGGGACCATCGGCCTGAAAGAGACCCCGGTGCGGGCGATGATCCACGCCGCGGCGCGGCGGCTCAGCACCCCGGTTACGCTCGCTGCGCTGGTCATGGATGGGCATGACCCTTCGACAGGGCTTCGACACCGTTCGCCTGCACTCCCCGGCACTTGCGCCCGGGGCAAGTGTG
>CAYZIQ010000040.1:0-2229 GCA_964478375.1 uncultured Chloroflexus sp.
GGCCGAGGTCAACCAGCGCGCCGTCGAGATTGCCCACCAGGTGGCACAGGCGCGTCCGGAAGTGATGGTGGCCGGTTCGATGGGCCCGGTGGGCGGGCTGCTCAAGCCTTACGGCCCGCTGACGTTCGAAGAGGTGAGGGGCGCCTATCTGGAACAGGCGGAGGCCTTGACTGGCGCGGGTGTGGACTTGCTGGTGATCGAAACGCAATTCTCGCTCGAGGAAGCCAAAGCCGCCCTCGAAGCGGCGCGCCGGGCTGGCGACTTGCCTGCCGTGGTGAGCTTCAGCTACGACCGCGGTACGCGCACCATGATGGGCGTCAAGCCTGCGCAGGTCGTGCAGACCTTCCAGCCGCTGGGTGTGGCCGCCATCGGCGCCAACTGCGGCACCACGCTCGAAAATATGGAAGCCATTGTCAAAGAGTATGCCGGGATGGCGCCAGGCCTGGTCATTTGGGCCAAGCCCAACGCCGGGCTTCCGGTGCTGGGCAATGATGGCGCGGCGACCTATGCCGTCACGCCGGAGCAGATGGCGCAATTTGCTGTGCGCTATGTACAGGCCGGGGCGCGCATCGTCGGCGGTTGCTGCGGCTCTACACCTGCGCACGTGGCTGCGATTGCGAGGGCTGTCAAGAAATAGAAAGCGAGGTTGACTATCTGAAAAAGACAAGACGGTCGAGTGAAAGAACAAAAAACTCCCGGTGTCTCAAAGACACCGGGAGTTTGTTTTTAAAACCGCTATACATCGGGATCCTCGCCCCGTTGAGCGTCCCGGTCTCCTCGGAGAGCAAGTATAGGATAGCCGCGCTCAGTTCCTCGGGCGTCGTCCAGGAGGCGTTTTCGGGGGAAGGATGGGTTTGGCGCTCGGCCTTGGTGTCTATGCTCTTGACCAGCAGCATATTGGCTGTGACGCCGCTGCCTTTCAATTCCTGCGAAAGCGTGAGCATCAGTGCTTCCTGGGCGGCCTTGCCGATGGCGTAGGGACCGCCCCTGGCAGCCGGCCGCGAGGCAAAGGGGGAGGAAACCACCACCACGCGTCCCCAGCCGTTTTTGACCATTTCAGGAAGGAAAGCCCGCACGCTGTGGAAGGTCGTCCACAGGTGCTGATCGAGCATGACGGTCACATCTTCTGCCGGTACTTCGGTCAGCGTTTTGCCGCCTGTCCAGCCGCCGACCAGGTGTAGAAGGATGTCAATTTTCCCGAATTTGGTGGTCACGGCCTCAGCCGCGGATTTCGCCTCGGAGGGATTGAGCAGGTCGGCGGTCCGGATGAGCAGGCGAGCCTCTGGCAGGGCGAGGTCGCGTTTCAAGGATTCCAGACGTTCGGCCGAGCGTCCGAGCAGGGCCAGTCTGGCTCCCTGCGCGGCCAGATCGCGGGTCACGACCGAGCCGAGTCCGCCCGCCGCACCGGTGATGACGGCGACGCGATTTTCCAGAGTCATTGTTTCTCCTGTCATTTGCATGAGGTGAAAAAGTTCATGGGTTCGCCGATGGATAGCGCGTTTTCGAGTAAGTGTTGAAAATCCTGCGGATGCTGTCCAACTGCTCCTCGTTCATTCCTTCGATGATCGGATGGTCGGCTTGTTCAGGCAGGCGTTGCGCCACACCGAAGTCAATCATGTGACCGGATTTGGTCGCCTTGGTCTCGAGGTAGAAACGGTTGTATGGATTGGGCTGCATGACGTGCGGGATGCGCCCAGTGACATGGATGCCGTTCCTCGTTAGGTCTTCGATCTTGCGAGGGTTGTTGGTGATGAGTTTGACCGACTTGACGTGCAGCGACTCGAGCATGTGAGCAGCCACAGCATAATCGCGCTCGTCGTCGCGAAAGCCGAGAGCCAGGTTGGCCTCCACCGTATCGTAGCCATGCTCCTGCAGACCGTAAGCGCGAATCTTGTTGATCAGGCCAATGCCGCGCCCTTCCTGGCGCAGGTAGAGCAGGATGCCTTTGTCCATCTGGCCGATCATGCGCAGGGCGGTTTCGAGCTGGTCGCGGCAGTCGCAGCGCAGTGAGCCGAGCACGTCGCCGGTCAGGCATTCCGAGTGGACACGCACCGGCACATCTTCGCCATCCGTCACGTCGCCGTGGACGATGGCAGCGTGCTCCTTGAAGTCTTTATTGTTGTAGAAGGCAACGATGTGGAACTGCCCGAAGCGCGAGGGCAGCTCGGCGATGGCCGCGATCTTGACGCAGACGCGATCCGGCCCGACGCCCTCGCATTCGTGAGTGCG
>CAYZIQ010000040.1:2329-21129 GCA_964478375.1 uncultured Chloroflexus sp.
GGGGCCTGCTTTTGTAAAAACCCCGGGCCGTCTGCCAGGCTGGGGGCGGACGCGCCGCCGAAGATGCGCGGTGCGACGTAGGCGTAGATTTCGTCAACCAGTCCCAGGCGGAAGAGTTCAGCGATGAGCGTCCCGCCGCCTTCGACCATCAGGCGCCGGATGCCTTGCTCGTGCAAATCCCTCATCACGGAACGCAGGTCTATCCTTTCCTCGCCGATTACGACGACTTGAACCCCAGCCTTTTTCAGGCGGACGATCTGCGCGTTGGGCGTACGTTTTGTTGTATAGATCAAGCGGCGGGCTGGCCCGGCTTTGAGAAAGTTGCCTTCCAGATGCAAGTCCGCCACCGAAACCACGCCGATCTTGACGGGATTCTCCTCCAGGCCGCGCGCTTTACGTTCCTGGCGCAACTGTGCGGATTTGACCGTCAGCTTTGGATCTTCATCCAACAGCGTGCGCCCGCCGACCATGACCGCGTCCGAGTCGGCGCGCAGGCGGTCAACGCGGGCTTTGTCTGCTGCCGAGGAGATGGTTGCGCCTTTGCGAGCGACGGTGTCGATTTTCCCATCTGCGCTCATGGCGACGTTCACCGTGACGTGGGGGCGGTTCATGAGCGTTATTCTAACCGTTTCTATCCGATTTGGATGTATGAGGTTTGTATGAAAAATCTCGGACCGGGGCGTTGGGATATGTCACAGTGAAGTTCAACGGGGAAGCACAAACTGCCTCGAACAATTTGAGATAAATGGGCAGATAGTTCCATGTCAGTTGTTCGCTGCCCTGGTTGCCGAGATAGGGATTCAGACCGTTTTGCTCCATCTTGACAGCGTTACAGTAGATCTCGGCATCCCAGCCGTGTTTGCTGGTCAAGATCATCATTACATAGAGGATGTTCGAAACTAAGGCGATGGCCAAGATGGTGAAATACGCGATCTTTTTCATGATTGGCGCCTTTGAGGCTTTGTGGCAAACGTGCTGCTCCGTACAGCCACAGCAGCAGAATTTACTTTGCCTTTCAGCTTCTCTCATGTAGAATCAACTGAGATTGCCCACATCGTTACGAGGACGTCATTCTAAGGTGCGGAGCGCCAAAGAATCTTGCCTCCAAGCATGAAAAACAGCCCAAAATCGAGACTCTTCGCTCCCGAAGCCAGTGCTGAGTGAAGCGAAGTGGTCGCTCAGAGTGGCACTTTGCTAGCCCTGCTCAAAAAGGTGTAGCTATGCTCTTTTTCGCCATCAGCGTCTTTCTCTCGGCTTTCTTGCTCTTCCAAGTCCAGCCGATGATCGGCCGTTTTATTTTACCCTGGTTCGGCGGGACGCCGGCAGTTTGGTCCACTGTTTTGCTTTTCTTCCAAGCCTTATTGACCGGTGGGTATGCCTACGCTTACTGGCTAATCGCCCGCTTTCGCAGCTCGCGTCAGGGAGTCATTCATCTAGTGCTGGTCGGACTGTCGCTGGTTATCATCCTGGTAATGAGCGTGCGCTGGCCATCGCCGATCATGCCGGGCGCAGGCTGGATGCCGCAGGGCGTCGCTTTCCCCATCTGGGGCATTTTCAAGATCTTGGCAGTTTCGGTGGGCTTGCCGTACTTTGTCCTGTCCACGAACGGGCCGCTCATGCAGGCCTGGTTCAGCGATGTGTTCCCCGGCCGTTCACCTTATCGGCTGTACGCCCTCTCGAACCTCGGCTCGCTGCTGGCCCTGGTCAGTTACCCCATCCTGTTTGAGCCGCTTCTGACCCTGCGTGAGCAGGGATGGGCTTGGGCGGCCGGCTACCTGTCGTTCGGGCTGCTGGCAGGCTACGGATCGTACCGCCTCGTGCGGACAAAGCTTCCGGCGGAGGCGCCAGGTTCCCGGGCGTGCAAAGTGGCCGGCGCGGCGCGACCATCGCCCGGTCTGTACATCCTGTGGACCACGCTCGGCGCCTGTGCTTCGGTGCTGCTCCTGGCGGTGACCAGCCAGATTTCCCAGGAAGTGGCCGTTATCCCTTTCCTGTGGGTCCTGCCGCTGACGATCTACCTGTTGACGTTTATCCTGGCTTTTTCCAGCAGTCGCTGGTACGTGCGGTCCCTCTACAGCCTGCTGCTGCTCGTTTTCAGCGTGGCGGTCATCTGGGTGTTGCTTCAGCCTTTGGTGAACTTCATTTTGCAGATCGCAATCTATTGTGCTTTCTTGTTCGTGAGCTGCATGATCTGTAATGGCGAACTCGTCAATCTCGAGCCTGCACCGGAGCACCTGACGAATTTCTATTTGATGATCTCGATTGGCGGCGCGCTCGGCGGGATTTTCGTCAACCTGGTCGCCCCATATATTTTTCGCGGCTACTGGGAGTTGTTGGTCGGTCTTGCCTCTTGTTGGGTTCTGTTGACGGTCTTGTCGTTCCTCAAGAAGACCGGCCTGCCTCATAAGCTGCAATTTGCCTATCGGGCCACGCTTGGCAGCCTGGCTGTGATGTCTGTCCTCTTCGGCGTTTATTACACTTCGGGCGCGTTTTCCGACGCGCTGCTCGCCGAGCGTAATTTCTATGGGGTCATCCGGGTGAAAGAAATAAACGCCAGGGATCCTGCATTCCGTGCCTACGACATGATTCATGGGATCACACAGCACGGTTTTCAATTCGAGGCTGCCGATAAGCGTGACCATCCCACCAGCTATTACGTGGAAGATAGCGGCGTGGGGCTGGCCATCCTGAATTATCCCAAATATCGGCAGGGGATGCGTGTCGGCGTGCTGGGCTTGGGGGTGGGCACTCTGGCGGCCTATGGCCAGCCGGGCGATGTCTATCGTTTCTACGAGATCAATCCGGAGGTTGTGCGCCTGGCGGAGGGGCAGGAGGGCTATTTTTCTTTCTTGGCGGACAGCAAAGCGAATGTGACGGTCGTGCTCGGTGATGCGCGCCTCTCGCTCGAAGAAGAGCTGGCTGCGGGTGAATGCCAGAACTTCGACATCCTCGTGCTGGATACCTTCAGCAGCGATTCGATCCCGGTGCATTTGGTGACAAAGGAGGCGTTTGGGCTGTACCTGGAGCACCTTCAGCCGGAAGGCATATTGGCTGCCCACATTACGAATCAACACCTGGACCTGCGGCCTGTCATCTGGCAATTGGCGGATGCTTACAACCTGAGCCGGGTTCTGATCGAAACCCCAGGCGATGGTGTGCGCGCTTTCACGTCAATTTGGGTGCTGCTGTCGCGTGATCCAGCCCTGCTCGACAACCCTGCCATCGCGCGCGGCAGTACACCCATGAGTGGATACAACACCTCCATCCGCTTGTGGACAGACGATTACAGCGATCTTTTCCAGATCCTTAAGTGAATACGGGAACCCGGTTTCTGCAAGAAACCGGGTTCCCGTTCGATCCCCAACTTACTTCATGGTTTGATCGCTGGCTTCATCCAGTGCTTTGACTTGTTCCGTTGTCAGTCGCCAGCCGAGCGCCCCGACGTTCTGGGCGGCCTGCGAGGCATTCTTGGCGCCCGGGATGGGCAGCGCGCCCTTGCAGATGACCCAATTCAACGCGACCTGGCCGGTTGTTTTGCCGCCATGCTCCTGGCCGATTTCGGCCATCAATTGAAGCAATGGGCTGATGTGCCCCAATATCCCTGCCGCTTTGGCCCCCCGGATCCCAGGCGGCAGCTTTTCTAGTGTGTACTTTCCCGTTAGCAAGCCCTTTGCCAGCGGACTGTAGGCGATCAGGCGGACATTCAGTTCCTGGCAACGTTCCAGCAATCCATTCTTTTCGACAGTGCGGTCAAGCAGATGGTACTCTACCTGGTTGGAGGCCAGTGGGATATCTTGCCTGGCAAGCAAGTTGTAAGCACGCTGCATTTGGCTCTTGTTGTAATTCGAGACCCCGACCGTGTGCGTCAGTTTGGCTCTGACAGCTTCAGCCAATCCCTCCACCCAGTGCTCGACCGGAAAGGGAGGGAACGGCCAGTGGATCTGGTAAAGGTCAACATGCTCCAGATCGAGCCGTTCCAGGCTGCGGCGGAGGGCGTTCAGCAAGGCGTGCTTGCCCAACCGCCACGGAAAAGGCATGAATTTTGTTGCCACCAGGACCGGTTTATCGGTGCTTTTGATGAACTGTCCCAGTAGACGCTCGGAACGACCTGAACCATAAGCTTCAGCGGTATCTACCAGGTTGACGCCGGCCGCCAGGGAGGTCTGGAAGGCTGCCTGGATATCGTCATCAGTGTAACCCTGGCCGTAGTGCCACATCACACGGTCGCCCCAGGCCCAGGCTCCCAGTCCCATTTCAGCATTGTGCAGGAACAGCGTTTCTTTGGCGATTTGACCGTTCATGATTGGTTTGCCCTTTCTCGAACTGTGAGGCGGGATGGCGCGTTATACCTCGGAATATTCTATCACACCGCCTCCCTTCGTCCCCCATTTTCGCGAAGTTCAGCGAAAAGGCGATCTCCCTATTGATGTCAGCGAGTAACCCCGGCTCGAGCCGCAATCCGCTCGGCTGAGGTCTTCGACTGAGCCCTCGGCCTGAGCTCGGGCCGAAGGCTCAGACGAAGTCCGCTCGCGGCGAAGCCTCGGCCGCACATGTTGGCACGAGCAAGGGTGGTCATCCGGCGCAAATCCGATTACAATGAGCCTACATCATTTTTAGGAACGCATGGATCGCAAGCGCCCTCACCGAACCCCTGCACCCCCTTCCCTCTCCCATAATTTGGGAGAGGGGATGGTGGGGTAGGTGAGGGGCTGGCGTTCCCTGGGTTCCTGGAGAAAGCTATGCCCTCCTACCCGGAAGGAGAAACCGAAATATCTCCTGCCAGGCTGGCCAAGCGACTCGGTCTGCCGTTTAGCAATTTGCTGCTGCTCACGCGCGCCTTGACTCATCGCTCCTATGTCAACGAACATCCAGAAGCCCTGGAAAACAACGAGCGGCTGGAATTCCTGGGTGACGCCGTGCTCGATTTTGTCGTCGCGGCCTGGCTGTATACCCACTTCCCGGAGATGGCCGAGGGCGAGTTGACGCAGATGCGCTCGGCGCTTGTCCGCACAGAAGAATTAGCCGACTTCGCCCGCCAACTGGACCTCGGGCCGGCCATGCGGCTCGGACGTGGCGAAGTCCAGGCCGGGGGCCGTGAGCGCGATGCCTTGCTTTGCGCTACCTTCGAAGCGGTAATCGGGGCGCTATACTTGCAGACAGATATCGGGACGATCCAGAATTTCGTTGATCCACTACTGGAACAGGCTGCCGAGCAGTTCGTATTCCAGCCAGATATCCATGACCCCAAGAGTCGTCTGCAGGAATGGTCGCAGGCGCAGAAATATGGTCTGCCACGCTATGCCATCGTCCAAACCAGCGGGCCCGACCACGACAAGCTATTCGAGGTAGAAGTTCAGATCAACGGGCAGGTATATGGCCGGGGTTCCGGTCACAGCAAACAGGTCGCGGCGCGTGCCGCTGCCCAGGCTGCGCTCGAACGCATCGAAGGCAGATCGTCAATCGAAAGTCATAAATCGTCAATCGTCAATCATAGATCGTAAATTCCCCATGCCTCTACGCCTTAAATCTCTCGAATTGCACGGGTATAAAACCTTCGTCGCCAAAACGGCCTTCGAATTTGCCGAAGGAATTACGGCTATCGTGGGGCCGAATGGCTCCGGCAAGTCCAATATCGCTGACGCTTTGCGTTGGGTGCTAGGCGAGCAGTCGTACAGTTTGCTGCGCGCCAAGAAAACCGAGGACATGATCTTCGCCGGCTCCGAACAACGGCCGCGGGCTGGTATGGCCTCAGCCGAGGTGCTGTTCGACAACTCGGGTAGCTGGCTGCCGGTTGATTTCTCGGAGGTAGCCCTGGCGCGGCGCGCTTATCGGGACGGGCGTAACGAATATTTCCTCAACGGCCAGCACGTCCGCCTGCGTGAGATTAACGAGTTGCTGGCGCAATCGGGCCTATCCGAGCGGACGTACACGATCCTCGGCCAGGGCCTGGTGGACGCCTCGCTGGCCTTGAAGGCCGACGAACGCCGCCGTCTTTTCGAGGAAGCGGCCGGTATCGGCCTCTACCGCGCCCGGCGAGAGGAAACATTGCGCCGACTGGAAACCACGCGACGCAACCTGGATCGTGCGCTCGACATCCTGACCGAGCTGGAGCCTCGTCTGCGTAGCCTGGAGCGGCAGGCGAAGAAGGCTCAGGAGTTCGCCCAGGTGCAGGCCGATTTGCGCCTCCTGTTGCTGGATTGGTATGGCTACCACTGGCATCGTGCCCAACGCGAGCTGACCGAGGGGCGCGAGGTCGCGCGCGGGCATGAAGTGAAATTACAGGAAACGCGCCAGAGTTACCAAGATATACGCCAAAATTATGCAAAATTCCGTGAGCGGCTGCAAGGTCTGCGCGGACATTTGAATGCCTGGCATCGTCAATCGGCGCAGTTGCACACCACACACGAAACCATCAGTCGAGACTTGGCCGTTTTGGACGAACGCCGCCGCGCACTGCTGGATAATCGTCAGGCTGCTCTGGGCGAGCAATCCCGTCTGGCAGAGGAGATCCGCATTGCGGGGGAGCGCCTGGCCGAAGCCGAGGCAGAGGTCGCCCGCCTGCAAAGCGAGTACGACGATGCGCAGAAGCAGATGAAGTCAGCGCAAGAGGCATTGGAAACGCGCCAGGCAGAACGGACAAAGGTAGGACAGTCCCTGGAGGCAGTTCGCCAGAAATTGAATAATCTGAACACCCGACGCGCCCAATTGCAAGCTCGCCTGGATGATTTGAGAACTCGCAGCGCAGGCCAGCAGCAAAAACTGGAGGCGGTTGCGCAGGAAATCGTGCGTGCGGAAGAAGAAGCCCGCCAGGCCGAGATCAAATACCAATCTGCATGTGCGGCGCGCCAGCTGGCCGAAACTGTCCTAAAGCAGGCGGAGGCGGATTTACTAACCGGGCAGAAGCGGCTGACGGGGTTGGACGAGTCGCTCAAGGAAGAACAGGCCGCGCGTGCCAGCAAGGAAGCCGAACAGGCGCGTTTGAAGGCTCAACTGGAAGTGCTGGAGCAGGCCGAACAAACCCTGGCTGGCTACGCCGACGGGGCGCGCTTTCTATTGGATGCGGCCCGGCAATCGCGCCTCAAAGGGACGCGCGGCGCGTTGAGCGCGGCCTTGGATGTGCCGGCGGAACTGGAATCAGCGATTGCCGCCGCCTTGGGCGAGTATATGGATGCTATCCTGCTCGAGTCGGGGAGTGAGGCGGAGCAGGCGCTGGCACTTTTGGATGCGAATCAATCCGGGCGCGCCTCGCTGCTGCCGCTGGATTGGCTGACCCCGTCTGCGGCAATCCCTGCCCCACGCGACACGGATTGCCTCGGGTTGGCGGCTGACTTGGTCAAGGCACCGGAGGAGCTGCGCCCGGTGGTGGCATTGCTGCTTGGAAATACCTTGGTCGTGCGGGATCGCTCGGCGGCGCGGCGTATCCTGGCCGGACAGGCGGGGACGGTGAAGGCGGTCACGCTGCGCGGGGAGGTGTTCATTGCCAGCGGGCCAATACTGGCTGGCAAGCAGGCGCGCAGCGGCATGTTGAGCCGCCCGCGTCAGCGGCGCGAGCTTCAAGACGCGTTGGCTGACTCGGGGCGACAGATCAAAGCTTTCGATGAACGTATTCAAAAGCTGGAAGGCAAGATCAGCACAGCGCGGGGCAAGGTCACTGCTCAGGCCGAAGAAGTGCAGCAGAAACGTCTCAGCCTGGAAGCGAGCCTGGCGGACGAGCAGCAGGCTCAGGTCCAGTCCGAGTCATTGCAGCGACAACGGGACTGGCAGGTCAGCCAGAAGGAGAGTCTCCAAGCAGAAGTCAGACAAGCCGAGTCCGAGCATAAGCAAGTTGCCGACGCTTTGTCTGATGCTGAACAAGAATCCATTCGGACGCAGGAAGACGTTCGCAACTACAATCTCGAGCTGGCCGACTTGACACTGGAGGAGCATCAGGCGCAGCTGACGTATTGGAGTACGCGGTTGGCAGTTGCCGAGCGGGCGCTCTCGGACGCGCACAGCCGTCAGACGGAACGGCAAGAGGCTATTGCGGGGCTGCAAGGACAGCAGGCCAGCCTGGAAGATCGCTTGGAAGAGTTCGGCCGCTCGCTGGCTGTGTTGGAGGCTGAGAAGGCGACCTTGCACGGCCAGTCCAGCGGATTGAGCGCGCAACTCGAGGAAATGCAAAAGCTGATCGAACCGGTAGAAAGGGAATTGGAGAGTGCCGAGACCCAGGAAGTGACGCTTCAGAAGCGGGAAGCAGCCGGTCAGCAGGAGCTGACGGTGGTAGAACGCCGCTACACCCAAATCCAGCTTGACCTGGCCCGCAAGCAGGAAGCATTGGATAATTTGCGCAAGAAGGTCGAGGACGATTTTGGCTTGGTGGCTTTCGATTATGTCGCCGACATGGCCGGGCCGATGCCACTGCCTTTGGATGGCATGGTGGAACAACTACCGGCTGTAGCTGAACTACCGCCTGACCTGGAGGAACAACTGATCCGTCAACGGGCGCAATTGCGGCGCATGGGTGCGGTCAACCCGGAGGCCCAGCAGGAATATATTTCGGTCAAGGAGAGAGTCGAGTTCCTAAACGCACAACTGGCCGATTTACGCAAGGCCGAGGCCGACCTGCATCAGGTCATCGCCGAATTGGATGAGCTGACCCGGCGCGAATTCCAAAAGACCTTTACGGCGGTGGCAGAAGAGTTCCACGCCATCTTCCACAGGCTGTTCGGCGGTGGGTCGGCGCAACTGCTCTTGACCGATCCCGATAACCTGACCGAGACCGGTATTGACATCGAAGCGCGCCTGCCCGGACGCCGCGAGCAGGGACTGGCACTCTTGTCCGGTGGGGAGCGCAGCCTGACGGCCATCGCGCTGGTCTTTGCCCTGCTCAAGGTATCGCCGACGCCGGTCTGCGTGATGGACGAGGTGGATGCCATGCTGGACGAAGCCAACGTGGCCCGCTTCCGAGGTCTGCTGCTGGAACTGAGTCGGGATACGCAGTTCATCATCATCACGCACAACCGCAACACGGTGCAGGCTGCGGATGTCATCTATGGCGTGACGATGGGGCGCGATTCGACCAGCCAGGTGATCAGCTTGAAACTGGATGAGGTCAGTGATGAGTTGTTGAAGGGGGAGGGTTAGACAGCCAGAAGCCCAGTTTCTCTGAGAAACCGGGCTTCTTTGTCGGTGCCAGCGCTGAATCAGCGATTATGGTTGCGCAGTTGGCAACCATTATTGTTGTAAGCTCACCAGCGCGTCGGCAAGCGTCGGGTCGGTCGGGACTTTGGTGAGATAGTCATCGTAAATCTTGACCGTGGTTGCGTTGCGAGCTTCGGTCAGCCATTCCTGGAATTTATTGTCAGTCAATTGCTTGTAATCCGTTTCAGTCAATGGGCGGACCTCGTGGCCGAGAACCTGGAGGATGTGCCAGCCGTAGGAACTTTGAAATGGCTTGCTGATCGTGCCAATCGGCAGGTTGAAAGCCGCGTTCTCGAACTCGGCGACCATTTTGCCATGCCCAAACCAGCCTAAGTCGCCGCCGATGTTCTTCGTGGCCGTATCGGTCGAGTACTTGGCTGCCAGTGTCGTCCAATCACCACCGTTCAGCAATTGGTTGAGCACGGATTGGGCGGTGGCTTCGTCAGCGACCAGGATGTGCCGCGCCCAAACCTGTTCTTCTTCATGGGGCACATCTTTGGTGATTACCTCATACACTTTTTGCCGGTACAACTGATCCTCAAAGAAGACCTTGCGAATGTCAGCTTCAGTCATACCGAGGCTGGTGTAGCTCTTAACCGCATTCTGGAACTCGCTCTGGAAGCCCTCCAGGGTATATGGCGTGGCGGTCGGTGTGATCGTGGGAACTGTAGTCGGCGTGGCGGACAGGTCAGGGGTCGGCGTGGGGCGTGGCGTAGAGGTCGGGAGCGGGCTGGGGGTCGGGGTGAGAGTCGTCAACGCCATTTGGGTGGCGGACAGAGTCGGATAGACGATGGTCGTCGGCGTGATGGTCGGGGTGGGCGTCCCATCCGGGAAGAAATTGAAATTGGATTGGATGGCCTTGTCAATCTCCTCAGTCGAGACCACGATCCCGTTTTGCTGTGCGTATTGGCGGATCAGCACTTCATTCACGAGCTGATCCATTACATCGCGGCCCAGTTGAACCGAATTGTCCAAAGCCGTTTGAATTTGGTTTAAGTAAGAGGAGACAGTTGTGTCAGTCGTTGGGTCTATGCCGAACATCCGGGCGTACTGATAATACTGGATATATTGATTGATGTACTGCTGACGGAACAGTCGGACGCGCATTTGGAACTCGCGCGTGGTGATCGTGTCGTTGCCGACCTTGGCAACTGGCATCCTGGCTTGGAGCACGGTCTGACTCAGGATGCCGTAGCCGATCATCCCGACCACGGCGACGACGATGGCGATGGCAGAATAGGTGATGATTCTGATCTGCCGGCGCTCGCGCTCCAGGCGGGCCAGATGCTTCTTGCTGATTATTTTTGCGGCCTTGGTTTTTGCCATGATTTCCTCTTACCGGTCCTCTTCGCTGTATCTACCGGTGTAAGGAAGCAGGGCGATGTGCCGGGCGCGCTTGATGGCTGTTGCCAGAGTGCGCTGGTGTTTGGCACAGGTGCCGGTCTGGCGTCGAGGGCGAATCTTGCCCTCTTCGGTGACGAAGCGGCGCAAGACGTCAACTTGTTTGTAATCAATCGCCAGATGTTTATCGGCGCAGAACTGGCAAAACTTCGGACGGGCGTAGTAGCGGCGTTCGGATGACTGCTCCGTCCCATTTTCGTATTGGTGATCCATAAGATATTTACTCCAAATTAATGGTCGGGTATTGCGATGACCGCTTGGCAGTTCTTCGACAAATTCTCTGCTGCGCGCCTCGCAATGACACTTGGCGGCCTAGAAGGGAAACTCGTCTTCTTGTTGGGTCTGACCCTCGGTTTCTACGATGACACCGGCTTCCTCGCTGTGGTTGACCTCGCGCCGCTCACCGAGCATCATCATCTCGGTGGCGACGATCTCAACCGTAGCGTGCTTGATACCTTCCTTATCCTCCCAGCGTCGGGTTTGTAGGCGGCCCTCGATGTAGACTTGTTGGCCTTTGTTCAGGTATTGTTTGCAAATTTCGGCCAGGTTGCCCCAGGTGACGACGTTGAACCATTCGGTTTCGGTGTGACGTTCACCGTCCGCAGTGTTCCACGAACGGCTGGTGGCGACCGTAAAGGTGGTCACAGGCCGGCCCGAGGGGGTGTAGCGCATTTCAGGCTCACGCCCAAGGTTGCCAATGACCATTACTTTGTTCAAACCTCGGCTCATATTTCACTCCTAATAGACGAATACAAAACCGACGATGACGCAAGTCAGTCAACCACAGTGATCATGTAGCGGATCACAGGCTCTAAGAAGCGCAGGTTTTGATCCAAACTGGTGATGGCCGTCGGGGGCAGGCTGACGTTGAGCAGAACGTATTGCCCTTCGCGTTGCTTGCGGATGGCGTAGGCCAAATGCTTACGCCCCCAAACCTCCACTTTGTCAACGCTGCCGCCGGCGTCACCGATCCAACCCTTCACCTTGTCGAGCGCGCCGTTAAAAGCGGTCTCGTCCAGGTCGGGATGGATGATGCAAACCAACTCATACTTTTGCATGGGGAAACTCCTTTCCTCGGGATATGCTCCCGGTCATCGCCGTAGGCGAGCCGGGGGCGGAAAGTGCATCACGCGCGCTGGCGTGACTGCAACGGGCGATAGTGTACTATATAGTTGCTGTTTTGGGGAGGGCATTAGCGCACATAAATCGGGTTGCTGAAGATCCAGCCGCGTTTGCGCCCCAAGAAGTGAACGTAAGCTTCCACCCGGTAGACGCTCGGTTGGGTGGTGATGTGGGTGATGTACTTACCCTCGACGGTTTTGAGAACTTGACCATCCTTGAGCAAACGGATCTCAGCACGCTTTGGCGTTTTGACTTGGATGGTCACACCTCCTTTGACCGGAATCTCGTCGCCCATTAACGCGGTTTTTTCCTTGCCCTGTGCGGTAAAGTGGAAGCCGCGCGTCGGGGACGGCAAGTCGTAGCCGATGAAGACGTGACCGGCCGCCAGCGCCTCGTAGATCATTTTGCGGTCGGCGAGCAGGTCGCCGCTCAACGAGCGCGGGACGAGCAGGTGTGTATTGACGGTGGAAAAATGGTATTCATAAGAAAATATCGTTTTGCGCAGCGGGCCCATGCTCATTTTTCTGGCGTGTGCATCCGAGCCGCCCACCGCGACGACGCGTTGGCCGGAGGCCAGCAGGTTATCCCAGATGTGCAAGGCTTCGGGATGCGGACCGCGGGGGATGAATTCGGGGTAATAAGCATGAAAGAGGCCGTCGAGTTTGCCCTTTATCACCATCTTGAGTTCGCTGAAACCATTCCAAAGTTCGATGCCGGTGAAGCCGGTCACCTGCCAGTCTTCCCAGGAGATGTCTGACTCGTTGAAGGCAGGCAGCTCTGGGTCCACGGGATGGGCGATGAAGGAGACGCCTCCGGCTTGGCGGACGGCGTCAATCAAGGCTTGGGGATCATCGGCGAGAGTAGCCAGCTCGCGTTCCGCTCCGAAGACGAGCAGGTGGTTCTTTTGCGGCTCGCGGCTCTGGTCGTGGATTTCCTCGCCGACCAGCAGCAAGGTACGGCGTTTGCCGTCCCGATGGTAGCTTTCTAAACCCTGGGTCCAGACGTTGTGATCACTGACCAGGATGGCATCCAAGCCAGATTTGAGTGCAGCTCGCGCCAGATCCGCGTGGGTGCCGCTGCCGTCTGAATAGGTGGTGTGCATGTGCAAGTTGATGGTCAGTTCGTGCATTCGTGGATTCTCATTTGACGGTTTTCCAGCTTCAAAGGTATAATTTGGCGGCTATTTCATAGGAGGCTGTTGAATGACACAGTTTTTGTACGTAAGCCTGATTATAACGTCAGTTGCCCTGGTGCTTAGTATCATCCTGCAAAGCAAAGGCGCGGGCCTGGGTGGTCTGACAGGTACCGATACTGGCGGTGTGTTTACCGCCCGGCGAGGAATTGAGAAAACCTTATTCTGGGTGACGATCTTGTTCAGTATCCTTTTTTTCATCCTGGTGATCGTCACTGTGATCGTCGTCAGGGGATAAACGAACTTTCCGACGAGAAAGGCCATCACCGGCTGGTTGCCGAACGCGCCCGGGGAGGCCTTTCTCTGTTTATTTATGAAAAAATTACGCTGGCAAATTCTGGTCGTGATCCTTACCCTGGTTGTGGTGGGGATTCTGCTCCTGACCCAGACATCAACTTTGAATCCGCTGAGTCAGATCTTGCCTCAGCCGACAAGCGGGGGTATCTATACCGAAGGCTTGGTCGGCTCGTTTGGACGGTTGAATCCCATTCTCGATCTGAACAACCCGGCCGACCGCGACATTGACCGCCTGCTCTTTGGCAGCTTGTTCAAATTCGATTCGTACGGCATCCCACAAGCGGACTTGGCCGAGTCCTGGGGCAATACTCCCGATGGTACGATCTATAACGTGACCATCCGCGCCAACGCCTTCTGGCACGACGGCCAGCCGGTCACGACTGATGACGTGCTTTTCACGCTCAGCCTGCTGCGCAGCGAGTATTCGGCTTTTCCAGCCGACGTGCGCGCCTTGTGGGATGAGGTCGAGGTCACGCGCTTGAGCGACAAGACGATCAAGTTCACGCTTCCAGAACCTTTCGTGCCTTTTCTCGACTACCTGACCTTCGGCCTGCTGCCCGCGCATTTGCTCCAGAACGTCCCCGCAGATCAGATAATGAACGCCGATTTCAACCTGAACCCCGTGGGGAACGGGCCATATCGCTTTGACCACCTGACCGTGGAGAACGGACAGGTGACCGGCGTCGTGTTGACGGCCTCGGAAAATTATTATGGCAAAACCCCGTTCATTGAGCAGATCGTCTTTCGCTATTACCCGACCGCGCAAGATGCCATGGAGGCCTACCGCCAGGGTGAAGTGTTGGGCATTAGCCAGGTCACATCTGACATATTGCCCGATGCGCTGACAGAAAAGAACCTGTTGCTTTACAGCGGGCGTTTGCCGCGCATCAGCCTGATCTTGTTCAATCTCAAGAATGCCGAGGTGCCCTTCTTGCAAGAGAAGAGCATCCGGCGCGCCTTGATGTTGGGCCTCAACCGCCAGTGGATGGTGGATACCTACCTCCACAGTCAGGCGATTGTGGCCGATAGCCCGATCCTGCCCGGCACGTGGGCTTATTATTCTGGTGTCCAGCACATTGATTACGACCCCGACGCGGCCATATCCGCACTGAAAGCAGATGGCTACATCTTGCCGGCGGATGGCACGGTGCGCGCCAAGGATACCCAGCAATTGGCTTTCACGCTTCTCCATCCCGACGACGAGCTGCACACCCAGTTGGCCCAGGCCATTCAAAAGGATTGGGCAGGCATCGGCGTACAGGTGACTTTGCAAGCTGTTCCTTACGATTCGCTGTTGAATGATTATCTCGTCCCGCGCCAGTACCAGGCCGCGCTGGTTGACCTGGACCTCAGCCGATCTCCGGACCCTGATCCCTATCCCTTCTGGCACCAGGCCGAGGCGACCGGCGGGCAGAACTACTCTCAATGGGACAATCGCACCGCCAGTGAATACCTCGAGCAGGCGCGCGTGCTGGTTGATCAGAACGTGCGCGCCCGCTTGTATCGTAACTTTCAATCCGTTTTTGCCAAGGAGCTGCCCGCGCTGCTTCTCTATTATCCGGTATATACTTATGGCGTAGACGTGCGCGTGCAGGGCGTGCAAATCCCGCCGCTCTTCGAGCCTAGCGATCGCTTCAACAACGTTTCGGACTGGTATCTGGTCACGCGGCGCGCCCTCGATCAGACCGCCGCGCCGCCGACCGCCCCATAGGGAAAATCTTTTCATGCCTACCATTGAAAAAGATCGCGCCTTCTTCCAGGCCGGAGTCCGGGAGTTGGCGGATTATCTGCGCTCGGGAGAACTCTTCTGGCAGCTTTCAGTCCGCGAGACAGATCTGCCGCGCCTGACGATTGGCGGTTTGCTGCTGGCGCAGAGGCGCTTGCGGGTGCGGCTCACCGCTCCGGCAGCCCAAACGGATCTGATCGCGCTGGAGGGGCAGATGGACGCGGTCCGCTCGAAATGGCGCTCGGCTTGGGAGCGGAAGGCAGGCCGCGAGGTCCATGCCCGCTTCACTTTATGGAATAGTTATCTGGCCGATTACCGTCAATCGCCCGAAAGTCAGGCTGATGCCTATCCCCACGAAGTCCAGTGGCGTGTCATGCTCCAATTGCTGTCGGTTGAAATTTCTTCGCCGTTGCCCGAATTGGAAGCTCTGTCCGACCTGGATGCGGTGGTGAAATCTTTTTGGCGTCCGGGCGAGTTCGTCTGGGAGGCCGATCTGATGCGTGCTTTTCCGCAGCAGGAATACTGGTTCTTGTATGGAAAGCTGAAATCGTCTTGATTGTTCAGCGATTAAAATTGCCGCTACAACTGTTGGAACCGAATCAGGAAAGGAAGAATAATGTCTGACCAACGCCAAGCAGCCCTGGAATACGCTTGTCAGAACAAAGAGCGATCCTTGAGATCACTGGAAGCTTTCTTGCGCATCCCGTCCGTTTCGACCGAGTCGGCGAGACGGCCGGATGTGCAGCGGGCAGCCGCATGGGTCGCCGCCCAATTAACGGGCCTTGGAATGCAGAATGTGGAAATCTACCCGACGGCGCAGCCCCCGGTCGTCTATGCGGAATGGCTGAGGGCACGGGGCGCGCCCTACGCTGGATGTCAACGGCCTGCTTTCTGGCTTTACCGGCGCGGGGTCGAAGACCGTCATCCCAGCCTGGGCGATGGCGAAGATCTCCATGCGCCTCGTCCCTGACCAGGATCCGGCTGATGTGGCCAAGCAATTCCGGGCTTATCTCAAAGCAAGGGCGCCCAAAGACATCCGTTGGGAAGTGACCGAGATGCACGGCGGAACACCTTCGATCTCTGACCGGAACAACGCCGGTGTACGGGCGATGGCTGCGGCGCTGGCATCCGTTTGGGGCAAACAGCCATATTTCAAGCGCGAGGGCGGCTCGATCCCGGTCGTGGCGCAGATGCAGCGGGTTTTGGGCATCGAGTCGGTCGTGGCCGGTTTTGGCCTGCCCGATGACAACGTCCACGCGCCGAACGAGAAGCTGCACCTGCCAACCTGGTATAAGGGTATCGAAGCGTTCATCCACTTCTTCTTGAATTTGAGACCTTGAGCGGAGGATAGACCCCCGGTGTCTCAAAGACACCGGGGGTCTGGGAATTACTGGTATGGAAGATAAACTTATCACTTACGGCGGACAGGCGGTCATCGAGGGCGTGCTGATGCGCGGGCGGAAAGCGGTGGCGATTGCCATGCGCGCCCCCGACGGCAAGATCGTCACGCACAGCGAGGCGTTGGGCAGCATCTACGAAAGCCGCCTGGCGAAAACACCTTTCCTGCGCGGCTTGGTGCTGTTGTGGGATGCGCTCGTCCTGGGGATGCGCTTCCTGGCCCTTTCGGCCAATACCCAGTCGAGCGAGGACGAAAAGCTGGAAGGTCCGGCGCTGTACCTAACCCTCGGTCTGACCCTGCTGGTCGCCATCGGCATCTTTTTCCTCGCCCCGGCCGGCGTCGGCTGGTTAAGTGAGCATTTCCTGCACTGGAACGCCTGGTGGAGCAACCTGCTGGAAGGCCTCGTCCGCCTGCTTTTGTTGGTTGGATACATCTGGGGGATTGGATTTTTGCCGGACATCCGCCGCGTCTTCGCCTATCACGGCGCGGAACACAAGACCATCAACGCCTACGAAGCGGGCGCGGACCCTTCGACAGGCTCTGGGCAAGGTCTGACGCCCGAGTACGTTTCCCGCTTTCCCCTGACTCACACCCGCTGCGGGACGGCTTTCCTGTTGACGCTGGTTCTGCTCTCGATCCTGCTTTTTACTTTGCTTGGCCCCCTGCCGTTGCTCTGGCGCTTGACCAGCCGCATCTTGCTCATCCCTGTCCTGGCAGGGATTGCCTATGAATACATCCGCTGGACGGCGAATCACATCGGATCGCCGTTCGTGCGCGCCATCGTCAAACCCAATCTGGCGCTGCAATCCTTGACGACCCGCGAGCCGGATTTGCAGATGTTGGAGGTGGCGATCACGGCTTTCGAGACGATGCGAGAGGCAGAACAGGTGACGAGCGGCGAGTGACGGGTGGCAAGTGATCTACTGACAACCAGATAATCAAGTCCTCGTGTCATTGCGAAGGGCGGTGGTTGAGTAGCGAGCGGAGCGAGCGTATCGAAACCACGCCTGCCTGTCCTGGACAGACGGGCCAGGGAGGCAATCCTCTCGTGAGCGTGGAGATTGCTTACCATTCGAGTACGATGTCGCTCGCTTGGTCTCGATACGTGCTTCGACAGGCTCAGCACTACTCGACCCTCCTCGCAATGACACGATAAAGTGAGAGACGTGTGAATTATGCAACCGGTTCGTAGAAGAAGACTTAAGCTCTGGATAGTCCTGGGACTGATCTTTCTTTGTCTGGGCAGCGGCGTGCTTTACTATGCCGGCCGCCCGCTTCCTATCCCTGTTCGTCAGCAGCTTTTCAACGGCGTGATCTACTATCGCCGCATCCACCTGCTGCCGCGTCTCTATTTTGCCCACATCATCACGGTGGATTTACAGACGCCCGGTCTCCAGTTCCTGGTCACACCGGGCGATCCGAAGGCCGATCTTCCGCTCAAGGCGCGGACGACCTCCCAGTTCTTGGCCGAATTCGGCGCGCAGGTGGCGGTCAACGGGGATGGCTTCACGCCGTGGCATTCGAACGGTTTGCTGGATTATTACCCCCATCCCGGAGACCCGGTCACGCCCAATGGGGCGGCCGCCTCGCAGGGGGTGGTATACGCCACGGGAAAGGAATCTACGCTTTACATCTCTGCTGAGAACGCGGTCAGCTTTACCGCGCCGGAAGGCAGGATATACAATGCCATCTCCGGTGACAGGATGCTGGTAGTGAACGGCGTGCCGACCGATGGGCTGGACGATGGAACGACCGCGCCGCGCACGGCCATCGGTTTGGATAGCGGCGGGAAGAAGCTCATCATCGTCGTGATTGACGGACGCCAGCCGCTCTACAGCCAGGGGGCGACACTCGCCGAGCTGGCCGAGATTATGATTTATTACGGCGCTGAAACAGCCATGAACCTGGACGGCGGCGGATCGTCCACTTTGGTGGTGCAAGGCCCGCATGGCCCGCGCGTGCTCAACTCTCCGATTGATCTTCACATCCCCGGCCGCGAGCGAGCCGTGGGGAACCACCTTGGCATTTTCGTGCCGTAAACAATCAGAAACCAGGTTTCTCTGAGAAACCTGGTTTCTTCTTTACAGCGGCTCGAAGTGGGCAGTGAAGTGACGCAGCAGCTCCGGTGCGTAGGTAAAGCGATAGCCGCGCAGCTTCTTTGCTTGTTTGGCGATTTTGCCAATCGCCTCGGCAACGTAATCCATGTGACTCTGTGTGTAGACCCGGCGCGGGATGGCTAGGCGCACCAGCTCCAGTTGTGGATAGACGATCTTGCCGGTCTCTGGGTCGGGGTGGGCGAACATGACCGAGCCGATCTCGCAGCCGCGGATGCCGCCTTCCAAGTACAGCTCGATGGTCAATGACTGGCCGGGGAATTCGCTGTGCGGGATGTGGGGCAGCAGGCCGCCCGCATCCACGTAGACCGCGTGTCCGCCCGGCGGCAGGACGATGGGCACGCCAGCTTCTTGGATGCGTCCGGCCAG
>CAYZIQ010000041.1:0-9029 GCA_964478375.1 uncultured Chloroflexus sp.
GGACGGGGGTGAGGGGAGGAGATGATCATGCGCATTTTGGCAATCGTCAACAGCGACTACGGCCGGCGGCACGTGGAGAACATCCGCAAGCACGCGCCGCAGGAATGGACTCTGGAAGTCTGGGAGGCAGCGCGCACTTACCCGCAGGTGATTGACTACCCCGAGGATTACCTGCCCGCCTCCCTTCCGCCCGCCGATCTGATTCTGCAATTCGCCGAACACAAGGGACTGGCCGAGCTACTGCCGGATATTGCCCAGATGACTGGCGCAAAGGCTGTCATCGCTGCAATTGACAACGAAGCCGTGTTGCCGCGCGGCCTGGCGCGTCAACTGCATGGCTGGCTGAAAAGGGTGAACGTGGCCGTCGTCACGCCCAAGCCGCTGTGTTCGCTGAGCGAGACGCATTACTGGCTTTCGCGGCGCGAGAAGGTGGCCTACGATGACCCTCTGATCCGTGAGTTTGCCCATTACTTCGGGATGCCGGAGTTCAAGATCGCAGTTGACCCGCAGACGCACGTCATCGTCTCCGCTGAAGTGGTGCGTGGTTCTGTCTGCGGCTGCACCCGCTACGTGGCCGAACACTTGGTCGGCATTTCGGCGGACGAGGCCGAGGAGCAGGCCGGGATGCTGCACCATCATTATCCCTGTTGGGCAGCCATGGGCGTCGTCCGGGATTACGACGATACGCTCATGCACGTCTCCGGTAACATCATGCGGGAGGCGGTCGGAGAGCAAGTCAAGCCGTATAGGCAGATTCAGTACATTGCGCCTGGCTGGCGCAGTGAGGAAAATGAACAACATTCAGCGATCGGTAATCAGTGAACAGGAGACTTTTATGCCAAAATACGACCTCCCCAAAGCCTATGATTTCAAGTCCACCGAGCCGCGCATCTACCAGATGTGGCTGGACGGCGGCTACTTCCGCCCGTCCAACGACCCGCAAAAGCCGGATTTCGACCCGGCCAAGAAGCCGTTCGTCCTGTCCATCCCGCCGCCCAACGTGACCGGCGAGCTGCACTACGGACACGTCATGTTCGTGGCGATGGAAGACTTGATGATCCGCTACCACCGCATGAGGGGTATCCCGACGCTGTGGGTGCCCGGCACGGATCACGCCGGCATCGCCACCCAGTTGCAGGTCGAGAAAGACCTGCTGCGCACTGAGGAGGTGACGCGTGAAGAGTTGGGGCGCGAGAAATTTCTGGAGCGCGCCTGGGCCTGGAAGGTGAAGTATCACAGCCTTATCACGCAGCAGATCCGTCGCCTGGGCGCCTCCTGCGACTGGGAGCGCGAGCGCTTCACCCTCGACGAGGGCCTGTCACGCGCGGTGCGCGAGGCCTTCGTCCGCCTCTACGAGCGAGGCCTGATCTATCGCGGCCCGCGCCTGGTCAACTGGTCGCCCGGCCTCAAGACCGCCGTCTCCGATTTGGAGGTGGAGTACGAGGAAGAGGATGCCACGCTGTATTATTTCAAATACATGTTGGCTGCCGAGACCCCCGGCGTCTCGAAGACGCCGGGGGTCTTAGGCGGTGCGTACATCCCCGTTGCCACCATACGCCCGGAGACTATCCTCGGCGACACCGCTGTGGCCGTGCATCCCGACGATGAGCGTTACAAGAAATACATCGGGCGCAAAGCCATCGTGCCGATGCTTGAGCGTGAGATCCCGGTCATCGCCGATGAGTACGTCTCGCGCGAGTTCGGCACAGGTGCGCTCAAGGTGACGCCCGGACACGATCCCAATGACTACGCCATCGCCCAGCGCCACAATCTGCCCATCCTCTCCATGCTCGACGGCGAAGCGCGCGTGACCGCTGTCGGCGGCCCGTATGCGGGCCTGGACCGGTTCGTCTGCCGCGAAAGACTATGGGCCGACATGCGCGCCGCCGGTCTCATTATCAAGGAAGAGCCGTACCACACTACCATCCCGCGCTCGCAGCGCGGCGGCGAAATCGTCGAGCCGATGATCTCCACGCAGTGGTTCGTCAAGATCGCACCGCTGGCCGAGGCTGCACTGGCGGCAGTAAAAGACGGCCGCATCCGCATCGTGCCGGAGCGCTTCGAGAAGGTCTATTACAACTGGCTGGAAAACATCCAGGATTGGTGCATCTCCCGCCAACTGTGGTGGGGGCATCGCATCCCGGTCTGGTACTGCGCCGATTGCGGAGGGCAGACCTGTACCTGCGAGGATCCGACGGCCTGTGTCCACTGCGGCAGCCCGAAAATCGAGCAGGACCCGGACGTGCTGGATACCTGGTTCTCGTCCGGTCTGTGGCCGTTTTCTACCCTCGGCTGGCCCGATGAAACCCCTGACCTGGCATACTTCTACCCGACCACGATCATGGAGACCGGCTACGACATCCTGTTCTTCTGGGTGGCGCGCATGATCATGATGGGACTCGAGTTCACTGGTAAAGTGCCTTTCCACAACGTGTACCTGCACGGCCTGATCCGCGACGAGTTTGGGGTGAAGATGAGCAAGAGCAAGGGGAACGCAGTGGATCCCGTGCCGGTCATGGACGCTTATGGCACCGACGCCCTGCGCTTCACCCTGCTGGTTGGTTCCTCGCCCGGCAACGACATGAATCTGAGCCTGAAGAAGGTGGAGGCCAACCGCAATTTTGCCAACAAGATTTGGAATGCGGGGCGGTTTGTGGTCAGTGCTGTGTCAAGGGTTAAGTGCCAAGTGCCAAGTACTGATGACCGATCACTGAACACTGAACGCTGGACTTTGGCCGATTCCTGGATTTGGGCGCGCTTGCAGCAGTTGGTACGAGATGTCGAGCGGCTGTTCCAGGCATATCAATACGGCGAGGCCGGGCGGCAAGTCTACGAGTTCTTCTGGTCCGATTTTGCCGATTGGTACGTTGAGATCGCGAAATTGCAATTGCAGAGCGTAGAGAGTAGAGAGCAGACAGTAGTGACGCTGATGCGCGTGCTGGATATTTGCCTACGCCTTCTGCACCCTTTCACGCCCTTTGTCACCGAAGAACTCTGGGATCATCTCAGAAATGCCACTTGTCACTCGCCACTCGCCCCGCTGGTTGCCGACTGGCCCGACGCCCTCATCATTGCTCCCTGGCCGGAGCCGCGTGAGCCGGAAAGCTGGGAGGCTGAGAAGGTCGCGGACTTCGCCCTTATTCAGGAGATCGTGCGCGCCATCCGCAACGCCCGCGCCGAGAAGAAGGTCAGCCTGGCGAAACGCATCGCCGCGACGATTGTCGGCGGTGCGAGGACTGTTCTCATCCAAGGCCAACAAGCAGTCATCGCTGCCCTGGCTGGTCTTGACCACTCTCTATTCTCTATTCTCGAATCTCTTCCGGCGAAGCCGGGGAACAGCATCGCCCTCGTGGTTGGCGCGGTAGAAATTTACATCCCACTTTCGGATTTGGCAAGCTCTCCTGCTGCGCGTGCACTTTGTGTCACTTGGAATGTGGTGGAGAACCATAAAAAAGAATTGGAGAAGATTGAGGCGCAGATCGAGCGGCTGGAAAAACTGTTGGCGAGCGACTTTGCCAGGAAAGCACCTGCCCAGGTTGTCCAAAAGGAGCGCAAGAAACTGGCCTCCTACAAAGAAACTGCCGAGAAGCTGCGAGCGCAGATAGCATAGGGCGGGGATCCCTTCCCGCCTCTTGGCGGGATTCGAATTCTGCCTCACCTTTTCTCGTGTAAAATAGTCGCGACGGCGCGTCGTCACGACTATTTTATACAAGTTGTCATTACGAGAGCGGCAAAGCCGCGACGAAGCAATCCGAGGCAGAAGGCTGCTTGTAGATCGCTTCGCGCCTTCGGCGCTCGCAATGACAGAGAGCAAACAGGAGCCCTCATGGAGAAGAAACTCGCCGAACTCAAAGCCCGACTGGCCGAAATCTCTGACTTGAATAGTGCTGCTGCTGTGTTAGGCTGGGATCAAGCTACTTACATGCCGGCCGGCGGTGCGGAAGCGCGCGGCCGGCAGATGGCTACGCTGGCAAAACTTGCGCAGGAAAAATTCATTGACCCGGCGATTGGCAAGCTGCTGGACGATTTGCAATCTTACGCCGAGAGTCTGCCCTATGACTCGGATGATGCCAGCCTGATCCGGGTCACGCGGCGCGATTACGAACGCGCCATCAAAGTTCCGCCCGAGTTCGTAGAACGTTATTCAGCTCACAGCGCCGCGTCCTATCAGGCATGGACCGTAGCGCGCCCGGCGAATGATTTCGCCAGCGTCCGCCCGCTGCTCGAAAAGACGCTTGACCTGAGCCGCGAGTTGGCCAACTACTTCCCCGGTTACGAGCACATCGCTGACCCGTGGATTGATTTCGCCGATTATGGCATGAAAGCCGCCTCGGTGAGCGCCCTGTTCGCTGAACTGCGCGGGAAGACGGTTCCCATCGTTCAGGCCATCACCTCACAGGCGCCGGCGGATGACGCCTGCCTGAAGAAGCACTATCCCGACGCTGGCCAGATGGCCGTTTCCGAGTTGATCATCAAGCGCCTGGGTTACGATTACAACCGTGGCCGCATGGACAAAACCCACCACCCTTTCACGATAGAATTTTCCATCGGTGACGTACGCATTGCCACGCGCGTCCAGGAAAACTGGCTGGGAGACTGCCTGTTCAGCGCTATCCACGAGGCCGGCCACGCCATGTACGAGCAGGGCGTGGACAAGGCTTACGAGGGAACGCCGCTGGCTGGCGGCACCTCGGCCGGAGTTCACGAATCGCAGTCCCGCTTGTGGGAGAACGTGGTCGGACGCAGCCGCGGCTTTTGGGAGTATTTCTACCCCGAGCTGCAAAAGACCTTCCCCGAACAGCTCGAGGATGTTTCTCTAGAGACTTTCTACCGCGCGGTCAACAAGGTCGAGCGTTCGCTCATACGCGCCGACGCCGACGAGGTGACTTACAACCTGCACGTCATGCTGCGCTTCGACTTCGAGCTGCAAATGCTGGAGGGCAAGCTAGCCGTCAAGGACCTGCCCGAAGCCTGGCATGAACGCTTTCAGGCGGATTTTGGCATCCGCGTCCCGAATGACCGCGACGGGGTTCTACAGGATGTGCACTGGTTTACGCATCACATCGGAGGCGTGTTCCAGGGCTACACGTTGGGCAATATCATGGGTGCGCAATTCTACGCTGCCGCGCTCAGAGCGCACCCTGAGATTCCAGAGGATATGAAGCAGGGCAAATTCGAAAGACTGCATTCCTGGCTGATCGAGAATATCTACAAACATGGGCGCAAGTACACTGCTTCTGAGCTTGTCGAGCGCGTCACCGGCGGGCCGATCACGATCGAGCCTTATATCCATTACTTGCGCGACAAGTATGATGAGCTGTATAAGATTTGATGGTAATTGCCCAGCAATCCTTGCAAAGGTTATGTGCAAGGCAAATTCTGGCTGTAAATGACTTCTATGTTAGAAATGCCATATCAGGATACGGCAAAACCTTCGCAAGGGAGGAAGTTTGAGTGAACAAATGCGGCGTTCCATCTGGTTCGCCCCGCTGGTAGTGTGCCTCGTTCTCGCCAGTTGCGTCCGCTCTGCCAGCAAGCCAGAGATTGGGACGGCGACGGCGACCATTTTTCCGCCCATTACTCCCACGATCGTTCCGGCAGATTTTCCACTCGACTTGGGGAGTACCTGGATTTACGATTACAGCGCCTACCTCGGAGCGGACGAGGCTACGTGGAGCGTCACAGATACCATCGTTGCCGTGAACATCCGTGAAGGTTTCCTGATCGCTGAGGTCGAGCAGGATGTTATGTTCAAAGAAGGAGACGCTTCCGAGCACTTTTTGAACGAGCCGGAAAGTGGGCGCTTCTGGTACCTTTTCGACGGCAGCCATCTCTACAAACAGACCGATAAACCTGACCCGACACACATTGCGGACGCCTGGCTCGAACTGGTCTTCCCGCTCGGAGGAACCGGCTGCTGGTATCCGGATGCTCGTCAGCGGAATGAAATGAGCGGGGTGACGCCTGCCTCCGAACTGGTACCGGGCTGCCGGTCTGTAAGCGGCGATTCACACCCTGTCGAGTTGCCGGCCGGGAAGTTCGAAGATTGCCTGGACGTAATCACACCTTACAATTCCGGGCCTACCTTTCTCATCTTCTGTCCGAACATCGGCATCGTCGCCACGCGCTACGATCACAGCGGCTCGCAGTTCGGTTATCGCTCTTCTTTGACTGGGTACATCTTACCCACCTTGAACGGAAGATCGCCATGAGGCTGACCATTTTCCCCGTCCAGACGGAAGCCGATAAGTGCGCCTTCTACAAGTTTGCCTTCCGCGTCTACCGCGACGACCCGAATTGGGTGCCGCATCTCTGGCCGCAGCGCAAGGAGTATCTTGACCACAAAGCTGCCTTTTTCACCTACGGCGAGGGCGAGTTCTGGCTGGCGAAAAAGGGCAAAGAGGTGGTCGGCACGATCGGTACGGCGGTGGACGCCTCGCGCAACCAAGCCATGGGCTGGAAGGCGGGAACCTTTGGCTTCTTCGAGGTGCTGCCTGAACGCTACGATGTGGCGAAGGCCATGTGGGATCATGCCTGTGAGTGGGCGCGCTCGCGCGGCCTGACCGAGCTGCAAGGGCCGTACAGCTTTGCGCCCAACGACGAGAACGGCTTTCTGGTGCAGGGCTTCGGGTACATGCCTGCCATTATGATGGGTCACCAACCGCGTTATTATCACGAGTTTGCCGAGCGGTACGGTTTCGAGAAGTTATACGAGAGCCTGGCCTATCGCTATGACCTGTCAACCATCAGCTTCGATGTGAACAACGGGCCGCAGATCGTTCACAAGATTGCCCAGCGTGCCCTGAAGCGGCACGGTAACACCGTCATTCGCACGCCGAGGAGGAAAGATTGGGATGTCGAAGTGGATAAACTCCACGCGGTCTACAACAAGTCGCTGGCGGTGTTGCCGGAGTATTCGCCCATCGAATTGGCCGAGTTCCGCGCCCAGGCCGAGGGTCTGCGTCAGATCATTGACCCGGAGCTGGTCTTCATCGCCGAAGTGGACAGCAAGACGGTCGGCTTTGGGTTGGGGCTGCCGAATATCACCGAGGCGCTGAAGGTTGCTAACGGTTTGCAGCAGCCGTGGGATTACGTCCGTTTTGCGCTGGCCCGGCGACGGGTGCGCAGCGCGTCGTTCAAAATCCTGGCAATTGACCCGGACTACTGGGGCTACGGGCTGGAAGTGGTCATGTTCCTCGAAATGGGCAAGGCGCTCATCTGCAAGGGTTATACCTGGGTGGACGCCTCGTTGACCAATGAGTTCAACCCGCAGACCAACAAGCTGGCGACGCGCCTGGGGGCGTATGTCTGCCGGAGGTACCGGGAGTACCGGTTGAAGTTGTAGGAAGCGGAGTCCATAGTACGGTAAAAGATGAGCCAGTTTTCAATTTTGTAAGCCTGAGGATCAGGTGTCGTTTCCTACCTCATTTTTGAGAAAGAATGGTATATTCTCATTTTGGAATGGCATAGTTTGGTCCTGCCAACCCCGCTTCATGATGACGAACACCTTTCTGTGCCAGTGACAGCGGTGTCCGTTTTATTTTCGAGGTGCTTCATGTTCAGCCGGGTTCAGGGTAGCACGCAGTCCCGTTTGCTCTTTGATAATTATCTGGATGCCATGCCGGAAGGCTCCTTCGTACCGTCAGGTTTTGGAAAGCGGCAGATCGCAGGTGGCGAGATCATTGGTACCCTGGATATGGGTAGGCGAGAGCCATTTACCGAAGAGGATGCAAAACGCCTGGAATCCATTGCCAATCAATTGACAGCGGCTATCAAGCGCAAGCAAGCCGAGGAAGCGATGCGCCAGCGGGCGGAAGAACTGGCTGTCCTCATGATTTGCCCAGTTTACTTCACACGATCGTCGAGAGAGCGGCGCACCTTTTGGAGGCAAACAGGAGGGGGTTGTACTTGCGTGATCCATCCAGGGAGGAGGTCCGCTGTGTGGTGAGTTACAATACCCCCAGCGATTACACCGGCACAGTGCTCAAGTACGGCGAAGGCGCAGCCGGCGTCGTGGCTCAGACCGGAAAAACTCTCATTATCTGATGATTATCGCACCTGGAGCGGGCGGGCAGCTGCCTTCGATGCCGAGCAGCCCTTTATGGCCGTACTCAGCGCGCCGATGATTTGGCAGGGGCTGGTGACGGGGGTGATCCACGTGCTGCATAGCACGAAAGGCCGTCTTTTCAGCCAGGCGGGACTGGATTTGCTGACCCAGTTTGCCAATCACACGGCGGTGGCTGTCGAAAATGCCCGGCTTGCACGAGTGATGGATGAGCAACAATAAAGTGAGGTGACAAAATCAGCCAAACCCAAGACGTTTGTCATTTGACACCAAACCGCCAATAAAGTAATTTAAGCACACAAGAAAAGCAACTTTCGTATTTAGGAGAAATCACCTATGGCAATGAAAATCACTGAAGAGTGCATCGCATGTGGCGCGTGCTTGCCGGAGTGCCCCACTAATTCGATCAGCGAAGGAGATGGCGCCCTCTATGTCATTGACGCCAGCACCTGCGTAGAATGCGTTGGTCACCACGACTCGCCGCAATGTGCCTCCGTTTGCCCGGTCGAGTGCATCGTCAAGGCATAATAAAGTGATAGTCACTTGAATGCACTGAAATCTGGGCAAAAACAGCTCAAGTAATTGTCACTTTTTGCAGTATAATTTCTAATAACTGAATATCCAAACCTTCGGGGCAGGGTGACACTTATACTGCACTTTACCTGCCTTGGCGGGCAGGTGCCAGGGAACGCAGTGCGGTGCAAGTGAATTCCCGATCGGTGGTATAGCCCACGAGCGCGCGCTGAGCGGAGATTCGAGCGGTGCGAGAATCGAAGTCGAAGCGGCGCAGGATGCGGTGCAATTCCGCAGCCGACGGTTATAGTCCGGATAGAAGAAGGTACGCGCTGGCTCAAGCTGGGTCCAGTTTGTTATATTTGCCCCGAAAACGATTCCGTTTTCGGGGCGTTTTCTGGCAGACGGGATTCGCGCGCCGGGCGTGTTCCCCTTGCCCCGCAGGTAGCCC
>CAYZIQ010000041.1:9129-21119 GCA_964478375.1 uncultured Chloroflexus sp.
TCTGGCAGACGGGATTCGCGCGCCGGGCGTGTTCCCCTTGCCCCGCAGGTAGCCCCTGTGGGGCAGTTTTTATGGACGCCAAAACCTCTCACCTTCCGCGCCGCCGCAGCTATTGGAGCGCAGTCAGTTCTTTTGTCATTGCGCTGCTCGCTTGGTGGATCGTCAGCCGGATCTCTGGCTTGCCTGCTTTTATCCTGCCCTCGCCTGGCCAGGTCTGGACCCGTTTTCTGCGTGCTCTCGCCGACGGCAGCCTGCTCCTGAACACCGCCGTGACGTTGGAAGAGGTCTTGCTCGGCCTGCTGGCCGGGACGATCTTTGCCAGCGTGCTGGGCTATCTGCTGGCCAAGTCGCGCCTCTTTGAGCGCATCCTGTCCCCTTACCTGGTGGCTACGCAAGCCATCCCCATCGTCGCCATTGCGCCGCTGCTGGTCATTTGGTTTGGACCGGGTATGTTCTCCAAAGTGCTGATCTGTGGGCTGATCGTCTTCTTCCCGGTGCTGGTCAATACGGTGGTCGGGGTGCGCGCCGTGCCGCGTGCTTTGCACGATCTGATGGGCTCGTTGCGTGCCACGCGCTGGCAGACCCTGCGCCACCTGGAGCTTCCCGCCGCCTTGCCCATCCTGCTGGGTGGACTTCGCATCGGCGCCGCACTCTCGGTCATTGGCGCGGTGGTGGGCGAACTGGTCGGCGCGAACCACGGCCTGGGTTTCCTGGTCAACGTTGGGCGCGGCCAATACGATACCGCTCTGGTCTTCGTGGCGGTCTTCACGCTCATCCTGCTGGCACTGATCTTGTATGGGATTGTCGCCCTTGCCGAAAGAAAATTATTAACTTGGCAGGATTCATTGGAACGTTAAGAGGTTGACAGGTTGGAATGTTGGTAGGTGCTTGCGATCGTCTTGAAAATCTGTTCAGTTTTGACCCGATGAAGGAGACTGCATGAACAAAATCTTGCACTTTTCGTTTCCCGTTTCACGCATCACGCATTATGTTTTACTTTTGGCTCTCACTGCCTGCTCATATGCACTTTCCCCCACTGCCCCCCCGCAGCTCACCCACATTCGTCTGCCGCTGGGCTATATCCCCAACATCCAGTTCGCTCCGCTGTACGTGGCGGTGGAGAAGGGTTATTTTGCCGATGCAGGCATTGAGGTCGAGTTCGATTACTCGTTTGAGACCGACGCGACCGCCCTGGTGGGAGCGGATGAGCTTCAGTTTGCGGTCGTCTCCGGCGAACAAGTCTTGCTTGCCCGCGCCCAGGGATTGCCGGTTGTCTACGTGATGGCCTGGTATCAGCAGTATCCAGTCTCGGTGGTAGCGAAGGCCGAACAAGGTATCCACACGCCGCAGGATTTGCGCGGCAAGACCATCGGCCTGCCGGGGATGTATGGGGCCAATTACATTGGCCTGCGCGCCCTGCTCCACGCCGCCGGGCTGAACGAATCCGACGTGTCGCTCGATTCCATCGGCTATACCCAGGTGGAAGCATTGGCGACCGGCCGCGATCAGGCTGTGTCTGTCTACACTGCCAACGAACCGGTGCAACTGCGTGTCCAGGGTTACGAACTGACCGAGCTGAGCGTCGCTGACTACGTTCAATTGGCCTCCAATGGTCTGATCAGCAACGAAAAAAACATCGCCGAAAACCCCGACTTGGTGCGGCGCATGGTGGGCGCCATCCTGCGCGGCATCGCCGATACGATCACGAATCCAGACGAGGCGTACACGATCAGCGAGAAGTACGTCGAGAACTTGGCGCAGGCTAACACGGCAGTGCAGAAGCAGGTGTTGGCAACCACGATCGGCTTGTGGAAAACCGACCGGCCTGGCTACTCTGACCCACAGGCCTGGGAGAACATGCAAGCTGTACTGCTAGATATGGGGCTGATCCCGGCGCCCCTGGATCTGTCGAAAGCCTTTACGAATGAGTTCATCCCGTGATCATTACGTTTTACGACTTACGCTTTCAATCTACGTCGAACGTGATCCGTAAAACGTAAAGAGGAACATGCCCACATCTTCTCTCGTTCCCCTCCTCGCCGTCCGCGCCCTATGCGTGACCTTTCCCGATAGCAATGGCGGACTGCACGCGCTGGGGGATGTCTCCTTCGATATCCACCCGCAGGAATTCGTTTGCGTGCTGGGGCCGTCGGGGAGCGGCAAGAGCACCCTGTTGCGCATCCTGGCCGGACTGCTTGCGCCGACCTCCGGCTCGTTCTCATTTCCCGGCGGCAAACAGCCCCGGATTGGCATGGTTTTCCAGCAATCCAACCTGATGCCCTGGCGGACGGTGCTCGAAAACATCACCCTGCCGCTCGAACTGGACGGCGTGCGCGCCGATGAGCGCCGCGCCCGCGCGCAGGAACTGGTCGAACTGGTCGGCTTGCAGGGATTCGAGTCCACCTGGCCGCGTGACCTTTCGGGCGGCATGGCGCAACGCGTGGCCATCGCCCGCGCCCTGGTCCACGACCCGGATATCCTCCTGTTGGATGAACCTTTCGGTTCGCTGGATGCCCTGACGCGTGAGCGCATGTGGACTGAGCTTTCGCGCATCTGGCAGGCGCGCCAAAAGACCGTTTTGATGGTCACGCATTCGATCAGCGAAGCGCTCTTCCTGGCCGACCGCGTGTTGGTGCTGACACAGCGGCCGGGCAGTATCAAGCTGGATCTGAAGGTGGATTTGCCGCGTCCCCGAAATGATGAAATGCGGTATACCACGCATTTCGGGAGACTGGCAAGGAGGTTGAAAGAGGCGATTGGGTGATGGTTGAAGAAACGAGGCTGCGCAGGCTTTGGTCCAGGCTATTACCGTATTTCTTGTACCAATACCTCGTCCACAAAGGCTTTGCTTCCCTCCCCATCGCTCGATATGACGAAGACGCCCTCGGGCAGCGGGGATGGATCCAGGTATTCCAGCACTTTTTCATCGTGGATGAAGAGCTGCACGCTGTTGTTCTTGACCACAATTTTAAAGGTATACCACTCGTTGTACTCTACTAGGAAGCGCGTAAACCGAACACACACAATGCCATCCTGCCAAGGCCTGATAAGGGAGATCATAGATATTGGCGAAATGATGGCCTGATAGTTATCTCCCGACCACCATTCCCCCGTACTTCTCACACGAAAAGTAAGAGGCGTTCCTTCGGTGATCATGAACCTGCCGCTGACCGTGTAGTCCCGCCAGTTTTCCGATAACGCCTCCTTGATCTCAGCCGAGCCAGGGCCGCGGAATTCGAGGAAGCCGTTGCTGATCGAGGCATTGTTACTCAAGTTCCAGTGGGAACTATCATCGAAGTTATCCTGGAGGATGGTTCTGCCAATCTCATACCCCACATCTGAGGGCTGGCACTCCTCCGCGACAGGGCCGGTGTAAGGCGGGATTGTTGAAGCAGTGTAGTACTGGCCAATGATGTTGACCGGAGTGATGTGCTCGTACCTCCCGCCTGGAAGGTCGTAATCTCTTTCCTCCCACACCCAGGGGAAAAATCCCTCGATCCCGCCTGCACCGCCTGTGAAGTATATCTGGTAGAGGCGGTTCATGATTTCATCGCCTGAGAGGGAGGGGTCTTTCCAGTAGGTTTCAGTGCCGTTGTGGGGAATGCCGAGTTCTTCGAAAACCACCCCCTTCACATTGTCCCGTATCTTTAGTTCTCGCACTTTTTCCACGAACAACGCATACATCGCGGCCAGGTCTTCGAACGTGTCCGTCTGGCTGCCATAGAAATCCACGCCGATATAGTCCCATCCGGCGAAACTCGATGGCAGTTCCTCGCCCTGCCAGCCGCATTTCGCTTCCGTGTCCCATAACGTAAAGTCGGCCAGCGCTCCCCTCACCAGGTCGCCGTGATATGCACTGCGCAGCGCCGGTAGTATCTCATCATCCCATCGGAGCGCGGCCTTCTGGCCGACGAACGCCTGCAGTTCCTTCCTTGGGGCGTACATTTCCACGCCGGTTCGTTCGGCGATCTCTGCCCAACGGGCGGCGATCTCCCCAGCTTGGCGGAGGATTTCCTGCGTGCTGCCGGTGATCCCATCGCCATAAGCATGGTGGTTGGCAAACCTCTCGTGATACACCACCAGGAAAACCCTGAAACCCAATTCGTGCCACTTGTAGATCGTGTCCACCATGATGGGTTCCGTCTGGGCGCAGGTACGTTCCAACTCTTCGACCGAGGGTGGATCTGGCATGTTCGACCCTGTCCAGCACTCGAAAATCTTCCCATCCGTTGTCACCTGGGGCCATAGCACCAACTCAACCCAGTTGACATTCATTTCCCTGAGTGTGGCAACGAACGCAGGATCGTTTTCGAATCCGCGCCCGATATCAACGCGGATGCCACGGATGGGTATAGAGTAAGCCGGCGATGGAATAGGTGAGGGGGTAGGCGAAGGCGGCAGAGCCGCCGTTTCAGTGCTGAGGGGGGTGTGTGTCGCGGCAGTGGGCGTGGCCGCCTCGCATGAGACGAGTGCGGTTATCAACAACCCAAGGATGCACAACAGAGGCAAAGTTCGATCACACATTATTGCAGGTAGTGGTGTAAGATTTGTCCTCATGTTTTTTTCTTTCACCGATACTTCACGAAGTAATAGAACAGCTTGATGTACTCGTTATTCAGCGTGATCAGTCCATCCTCACTGCGCCACCAGTTGCTCTCGTCGAAACCGTAGTAAGGCACGGCTGCGACTTCTAACCGCACCGGCAGCCCGGCCAGCTCCCTCTCGAAGATCCACTTGGCGCGCCGGGTATGGAAAGCAGAGGTTAGCAAGATGAGGCTGTGAATGTTGTTGGATTCGATATATTGGCGTAGCGCAATCGCCTCGTCGAAGGTGCTGGTTGTGCCCCCTTCGAGGGGAAGAACGACGATCCTTTCTGGTGGCACGCCAAGTTTCTTCATCACGCCGATGGCGACATCCGTGTCGTTGGGAGCCAGGCCAAGTTTCTCCGCGGGACGCATCTCAGCTTGGGCCATGACAACGGCCGGGGCGAATCCCTGCTTGTACAGTACGCTGGCGCGGAAGGGGCGTGTGTTGTAATCGCCGTTGAGCACGAAGATGATGTCCGCTGGCTGCAAGGAATCGTTGACGATGAGAAGGTCTGCTACACCCGTCAGGATTTGGGATCGGAGTGCATAGACAAGGATGACCAGCAGCAAGAGAACAGCACTTGCTACGAGTATATTTCGCTGCGAGTGCTTGTCGAGGGAATGCTCCGCGTTCTTGTTTACTTGGCGCATTTTCTTTTATTTCACCACCCAGATCCAGCCCAAGGCTGTCAGGGGGATAAAGATCAACAATACAGCGATTGTCCCGGCCAGGGTGCCGTGGCCTTCGCGCTCGTCTACCAGTGAGAGCGTGGGATAGATGCCCTCTACCTTCCAGCGCGGCCCACCGAACCAGGTGAAGAGTATTCCCCCAAGCATTCCACCGAGGTGACCGAAATTGTCCACGCCGGTGGTGGTGAAACCGATGAACAGGTTGATGGCCGCGATGTACAGCACGTTCATCAAGGCGCGAGAAGCGCGGCTGCCAAGCAGTTGCCGATTTTGGAAGACGAACATCCCCTCTGCCGCCAGCAAGCCGAAGATAGCTGTCGAGGCGCCCAGCGACGGATTCGGCGTCAGCACGAACGAAAGCACGTTCCCGGCGTATGCAGAGAGAAAATAGAGTAGCAGGAAGCGCCCGTGTCCGAAGCGGGCTTCCAGTCCGCGGCCGTAGAAGAACAGGGCGTACATGTTGAAGCCAATGTGCAGCAGGCCGTAGGGCAGGGAATCGTCGTGCAGGAAGACTGGCGTAATGAGCCGCCAGAGTTCACCCTGCCGGATGGAAGCGTTGTACTTGATGCCGAGGGCAGTTACCAGGTCCAGTTTGAGCAGGTAATTTCCTGCCAGTTGCAGGAGGTAGATGAAGACCGTCAGGCCGAGCAGGATATAGGTCGCGTACGGCTTGACGGTGGGCGTGCTGAGGCGCACAACCGATGGTTGCGGTGGCTGAGGATATTGTTCGGGGGTCGGATACTGGTTCACTTTTCTCCAAAAATAATAAGGGCGTACATTTGAGTTGGGGAAAGCTGGTTGAGTAGGGCGGCGTTCCCTTCGACAGGCTCAGGGCAGGCTTTCGCCCGTATCGAAACCAGCGATTCCGGGCCTCGACACTTGCACTTGCAGCAGGTGCAAGTGTACGCCGAAAAATCATCGGCTACTCGACCTCGGTTCTTCTTTTTGGGTGATGAAGCTACAGACTCACCCTGCGCGGCCGGACACGGTGATGCTCGGCCTGGATGATGGCGACCAGCGTGTCCACCGTCTCGTCCAGGCAGAAGTCTGCGTTGACCACCACGTAATCGAACTCGCCGATGCGCTTGAGTTCCTGGCGGGCGGTGGCGATGCGCAGCGCCAGTTCCTCGGCTGTTTCGGTCTGGCGTTGGCGGAGGCGGGCAGTCAATTCCTGCTCGTTTTCGACGGTGATGAAGATGAGCAGCGCCTCTGGCACCAACTTGCGGACGGTTTCGGCGCCTTGCACGTCCAGCCGCATGACTACGTCCGCGCCGCTGGCGAGGGCTTCGCGCACGTGTTGTTTGGAATTGCCTTTGTAGTCGCCATAGACGATGGCATATTCGAACAACTCATCGTTCTCGATCATGCGGGCAAATTCTTCTTTGGAGACGAAGAAGTAATCCTTGCCATGTACTTCGTTTTCCCGCCTGGGGCGGGTGGTGGCCGTGACGACGAAGTGGAAGGGCAGCTCGCGCTCCTTCATGCGCTGCAGCACCGTATCCTTGCCCACGCCGGACGGCCCGGAGATCACGATCAGCAGCGGCTGGGGGTTATAGAGGTTGAAATCGGGGTCGGAGGTCATGGTTCAATTGTACCCGAAACGGGGGAGAGAAGCGCGAAGTCGCGAACAGGCGGATGACGCGAATGGGATTCGTTATAAAAAGCATTCGCGGAAATTGCCCATTCGCGCCATTCGCGTTAAAATAAGTTCATGCCGATATACGATTATATTTGCCTTGACTGTCACCAGCGCTTCGACGTATTCATGAGCTACAGCGAATACGGCGCGCGACCCGTAGCCTGTTCCCGCTGCCAGAGCAAAAACGTCCGCCGGCGCGTTCCCCGCGTGCGCGTGGCGAAATCCGAGGAGAGCCGTATGGACGACTTGGCAAGCGACTTTTCCGATCCCTCCGCGCTGGCCGGGCTGGAAAACGACCCGCGCGCCATGGGCCGCATGATGCGCAAAATGGGCCGCGAGCTGGGCGAGGAGATGCCCCCCGAATTCGATGAGGTGGTGGATCGGCTGGAGAAAGGCCAAAGCCCGGAGGAGATCGAGAAGGAGGTGCCTGGGTTAGGGGAAACTGGCGGTAACGATATGGGAATGGGGGATGAATACTGATGAGTGACCAGTGATCAGTTTTCAGTGTTCAGTTTTCGGTGATCAGTGAATGATGAGTGCGTGAGCGGCGAGGCGCACCTCTATACCACCAATGGGAGTATGCATGGATCACCTTGGTGTAAAGAAGCGGGTGAATCCTTTTTTGCTCAAGCCATCTTTTAGTTTCTTATCCCCCGTCCATAGAAGCGCGTCCAGTTCTAGGGCAAGCGCAAGGTGTGGAGTATCTGTTTTATCAACTTCCCGGCACAAGGCATAGTTTGTGTCTACCACCACGCGTGCCACGTTCAAGTCTCCGCAAAAGCGGACCTTACGCTCTTCCACACGGAACGGTCAACCTGTGCGGCCAGGTTGGCGGCTTGCGCTTCGGCCAAATTGCTGCGTTTGCGGATGGATTCCAATTCGAGATAGTCAATGAATTTCCCGAGTGCGGTCTGGTCTATCATGCCGCGGCGGAAACGCACGATTACATTGCGCTTTTCAACGGCTATCCGGTAAGATGGGGTGTAAGTCATATTCATTCTCCAGTGGAAACGCGCAAACTCATGCGGTTACCCAGATATGTTCTTCGGCGAGACGTTGGGCAGCATAGTGAAGGGCATTATATACATCGGTTTCGGTGATGGCATATTCTTCCGCCACTTGTTTGATTGCCATGCCCGCGGCGAGGCGCGCCACGACCGTATCCACCGGCACGCGCGTGCCGCGGATGACGGGCTTGCCGAAGCGCACTTTCGGGTCCGCGGAAATGCCGGGAGCGATCTCAGTCATAACAGCCTCCGGTCACATTATACCCGCTTTCACTCGCGGCGTTTGCCGCCCGAAGAAATCGAAAAGGTTGCCGGATATGGGGGAAGGAGTCAGTAGGGATTTAAATGAGTGATAGAAAGCTATCACCAAATGCCGGGGAACAGGCGATAGCGTACCTTCTGGGCGTACTCGTGATAGCCGGGCAATTCCTCCTGCAACATGCGGTCTTCCAATGCGGTGCGGACCACGTACAGCACGCCGATCAGCCCGCTGGGGGCCAGCGCCCACCACGAACCCAGCACGAACGCAATCCCGAACATGAATGGCACCAGCATCGCGTACATCGGATGGCGCACGTAACGATATGGCCCATCGGTAATAACTTGCTGCCCGCGGTCATCCTGGATGCGCGCGTAGCGCGACAGATAATAATTCACCGACATCACCCACCAGATGACGATGCCGGCCAGGATGAGCAAGATCACGCCAACGATCTGCAGAGCGACCGGCATGACCGACCACCGGAAGCGACTGGCATCCAGCCCGGCGGTGACGAGCAGGGCGAGCAGCAAAACGGTGTAGATGCTGGTGATGACCTTATCCCACGCTTTGACGTTCTTGGCAACGCGGCTGCGTTCTTCCATCAGGCCGGGCGCGTTGCGTGTGGCCCAAACCACAACAACCAGCAGGAAGGCAAGATACAGCCCAGTCAGCAGCCAGGCGCCGAACAGTAGCCCGTCTATGATGACAATGAGCAGGAGGATGGAGAAAAGGCGTTTGAGCCAAACTTTGATGGGAACGGGAGGAGACGATTTGTCCATTCCGATTCTGATCTTACTTCATAGGCCCATATGTTTTCTGACGAAATTCCTCACACGTTCTGTTGCATTGAAAGCCTGTTCTGCCATCTCCGATGGAACGTTCACTCCGGGATAGCGAATCAATACCGCGTAATGCTCCAGACTCGCCAGATCATCGCGCAAGACTTCGAACTCTTTGTCAACAGCCAGACATAAATCCAAAAGGGGAGCCAGTTCATGTCTGCGCTCGAACCGAATTCGATTCTCTTGCAGGAAGGCCTTGAGATATTTCTCGGCGCATTGTTGAGAATGAAAGCAGACGGCGTCAATGATTGGCGTTTCCCTGCCGTGCAAGGTCAAGTCCGCGGCCTCGAAATCACTTTCCGCCTTGTTCACCCATTCTTCAGTGACCTCGTTCATACAGAACCCTGCCTTTTTCGGTCACGTCAATCAGGAACCAATCCCCAAGTTTTTTCCGCCGCTCGATCACCCGGCGAGATCGCGCAATAATATCCAGGCTAAAGTTGATTGGAGGGAGCGACTTATAAATTTCGAGTGACGTTTCCGCCTCCCCCTTTGGCGTTTCCATGATCACCAGCAAATCCACGTCGGACCAGGCTGTCGGTTTTCCATAGGCGTGCGATCCAAAAAGTATGATCTCTTCGGGCTGGAATTTCTCCGCAATATGCGTTGCCAGGGCGCGAATGATCCGCGCAGGGATGCGCTTGCGTTCTTTCAACGGGGGGGCGGTAAATGGGGCGGCCGTTGCCATGCTGTTATTATATCTGCTATTTACGGGACAGACTCAATCACTTCGACAAGGCCCCGGCGTGTGGCGGGCGGCGCAGACCACGACCACCAGCAGGAAAGCCAGGTACAGCCCGGTCAAGCAGCCAGGCGCCGAACCAGTCCAGCCGCCCGGCCGCGCCGAACAGCAGCGCGTCCATGATGACGATGAGCAGGAGGATGGAGAAGAGGCGCTTGAGCCACAAGCGGAGAGGGACAGGGGAAGAGGATTTGTCCATCATCGTGCCTCCAGACGATTCAAAATGAGTCGTCGAAGGTTGTTCTGCACATCGTCCCATTCTCTTGCTGCGTCCACCACCGCCCACCTCCCCGGCTCCTGCTCAACCATCTCCAAATACCCCGTTCGAACACGGCGATGGAAGTCTAATCCGTACGCATCAAGACGATTCCACTCGCCATTTCGGGTCTTGCGTTTTAGACCCACTTCCACATCCACGTCAAGTAAAATTGTCAAATCAGGGGCTAATCCACCTGTCGCGTACCTGACTAGCGTACGGACTTCCTCTAAATCCTGTTGATGTCCATAGCCCTGATACGCAATAGTAGAATCAGAATAGCGGTCTGAAATGACGATATACCCCTCTCGCAGTTTTGGGCGAATGACCTCCTCAACAATCTGTGCTCGGGCGGCCTGATAAAGCAAAATCTCAGTACGCGGGTGCATAGCGATATTTTTTAGGTCGTGAACGACGGAGCGGATTTGCTCGCCAATCTCTGTACCACCTGGTTCGCGAGTTGAAAAGACTTTATAATTTTTACTAGTCAGCCATTCGACAAGCAGTGGAATGTGAGAAGTTTTACCACCGCCCTCTGGCCCCTCAAAGGTAATAAATAGGCTCAATTGACACACTCCAGGTAGATGTTCTCATCGTGTGAAACTGGTAATAAGCAATTTAATGGCTTCAGTCCACACGCCAGCGGTAATACCAGAGATTAAATTCAGGATAAGGTTTCGCACATCAAGCGGCGTCTTCTCCAAAGCCTCAGAGAGAGAATCTATACTCCTTTGGGTAACAGCCTGCTGAGATGCTAAGTCTTTTAAGTCAACCAATGCATTTTCCAAGTTTTTAGGGATTCTTGCATTGGTTTCCTGTACTTGTTGTAAGACCGAATTGGTCGTCCGAATCATCTCTTCAAGTAATTGCGTGTTTATCCTAAGCTCTTGCTCTCCAACTTGTAGCACTTTGCCAGCAAATCTGAATATCTCAATCTTTTGATCGTAGGTAAAAAGGCCCAGATCCTGAGTGCTACCATAGACACCCATTGGCATTTCCCTTGAAATACGCCCTAAACTTTCAACCAAAAGGTGTGGGCATTTACAAACCTCTTCTTTGCAAAACTTACACTTGCCTGGGTATTCATCCCATAGAGTTTGTTCTAATTCCTCTCCAATCAAATTGGGATCTCGTGGGTTATCTTCATCCTCAAAATTGGCATACCGCATCAGCCAAGCAAAAACATCCACGGCTTCGTTCATAAAGTATGCGGGGCTCACAGGGATTAATCGAATAGCTTCAGCTAACTCCCCTAATTCCTCGGCCAACCTTCCGAAAATGGTCGGCTTGTCTTTTACGTAATCATAGATATAAATTTCATAGAACATCCTTTGCCAATCGCGGAGGCGGTGAGGACGCTTATTATCCTCCTCGTTCTTAAGACCAATTTTATCTAACTCCTTCCAGGCAATTTCAGTTTTAGCGGCTTGGCCGACTTTACAGTTATGACGATCATGCACGGGTTTTAAGCAATATGGGCACACATATGGAAATTTTTTCCAAAGTATCGCCTCGACGCTCTTCACTCCCACATGCCCACACAGAGCTAGCCACCATCCAATCGCTTTACCTAAGTGTAAGCTAGCATCTGAACTTACTTTAGCCTTATGGCTTGCAGATGAACTTAAACCCCCGCATATTTCAATAAGATGAGAAAAAACTGAATCATGTGTACGATAGAAATTACGATCCATGTAGATGGAATTTACTAAACGATACCAGTCATCAAGGGATGATGGTTTCATTGCCATAGCCGGATTCCTTTCTTTGGGTGGACGCGTTTAAGAATTATACTTCCACTTTTCTCAACTCGAATAGATCACCGGTGGAAAAAATCCTCACATGCCTACGCGACACCTTGCCATATAGAATGACTCGGCGATTTCACTCAGTTCGCGCGTCGGTAAAACAGTATAACCCTTCTCGCGCAGGAATTCCACGAGAGGGGGGATGTGACTTGTCTTGC
>CAYZIQ010000042.1:0-6129 GCA_964478375.1 uncultured Chloroflexus sp.
TCGGAGTTTTTTGTCCGCCAATTTGCCAGTCTATCCACTTGTCAATTACGAATACCGCCAACTCGTTCCTTCTTTGGAATCTTCTACCGTGACGCCAAGTGAGGACAATTTATCGCGGATCAAATCGGACATGGCCCACAGCTTCTGCTTGCGCATCTCTGTTCGGATTTTAACCAACAAGTCCACGAACTTATCCGCGTCACCCGTGCCTTTTTTCTCGGTCAGGCGCAGGCCAAGTACGCCGGCCAGGGTCCGCAAGGTATCCTGGGCAGGCTTTAATTCGGCATTCGTCGCACCGTTGTCGCGGGCAGTGTTGATGACGCGCACCAGCTCGAAGATGTGACTCAACGCCCCAGCAGTATTGAAGTCGTCGTCCAGGGCTTCGACGAAGGCCTGCTGGGCCGTCTCGGCTTGCTTGTCCAGCCAGGCGCGCGTCTCGGTGGGCGCGCCAGGGGCGTCGGAAGCGGCCGGTTTAAGGGCGGCGTGCAAACGGTCCAGGCCGCGTTCCGCCTGTTCGATGATTTCGTCATTGAAAGAAAGTGGAGCGCGGTACGAGCCGTTCAACACCATCATCCGCAGGGCATCCGCCTCGTGCTTCGAGAGGAATTCCTCAATGGTCACCAGATTGCCCAGCGACTTGGACATCTTCTCGCCGGCCAGTTGCAACATACCGTTGTGCAACCAGTAACGGGCAAACTGTTTACCGGTATAGCTCTCGGATTGGGCGATCTCGTTTTCATGGTGTGGGAAGATCAGGTCGTTACCGCCGCCGTGGATATCAATCTGCTCGCCGAGGATAGCCAGGTTCATGGCCGAGCACTCGATGTGCCAGCCAGGGCGGCCCTTGCCCCAGGGACTATCCCAGGCAAGTTCGCCGGGCTTAGCAGCCTTCCACAGCGCAAAATCCATCGGATGCTCTTTTTGCTCACCAATCTCGACGCGCGAGCCAGCTTGCATGTCGTCCAACCTGCGACCGGAGAGTTTGCCGTAGTCCTTATCTTTGGTGACCCTGAAGTAAACATCCCCGTCCGCGACATAAGCATAGTCTTTTGCAATCAGGCCATGGATCATGGCCTGAATCTTATCCATCGTTTGGGTGGCGCGCGGATTGGCCGTTGCGGACAGGATGTTCAAATCGGCGAGGTGCCGCCGAAAGTCCTGGATGTAGCCTTCGGCCAGTTGAAAGGGGTCCACGCCCATCAGCCTGGCGCGGTTGATGATCTTATCGTCCACGTCGGTGTAGTTCATCACGTGCCTGACTTGGTAACCGCGATATTCGAAGTAACGACGGATAACGTCGAAAACCAGGGCCGACATGGCATGTCCGACGTGCGCCTCGCTATAGACCGTCGGGCCGCAGACGTACATCTTCACCACGCCAGGTTCGAGGGTTTGGAATTCTTCTTTCTTGCGTGTGAGGGTGTTATAGACGCGCAACATGGGATGCTCCTGCTCACTTCTCCTCAGGGCGAGCGAAAATCATGCGCCCGGCGGCGGTCTGCAGGACTTTGGTCACAGTCACATCTATTTCCCGGTTGAGGAACTTGTTACCGTTTTCGACGACGACCATCGTGCCGTCCTCCATGTAGCCTACGCCCTGTCCCGATTCTTTGCCTTCCTGGATCACGTTTACGACCAAGGTCTCACCCGGCAAGACGACCGACTTGACCGAGTTGGCTAGCTCGTTGATATTAAGAATCGGCACACCTTGCAACTCGGCGATGCGGTTCAGGTTGTAGTCGTTGGTCAGGATAGGACATTTCATCTGCCGCGCCAGTATGACCAGCTTATCGTCCACTTCACGGACGCCTTCTACGTCAATGTCGCTGATGCGGACGACGACCGAGGTTGCCTTCTGCAGCTCGGACAATACTTCCATACCGCGCCGTCCGCGCTGGCGGCGCAGGCTGTCAGGTGAATCGGCGATGTATTGCAGCTCGTTCAGCACGAAGCGCGGGATGAGCAGCGTGCCGGGCAGGAAGCCGGTCTTGGCAATATCGGCCACGCGCCCGTCAATGATGACGCTGGTATCCAACAGGATGGTGCGGCTCGATTGCGACCAGCCTGCGGATGTCCCATTCTCACGACGGGAGGTGACCGCTCCCAGGATATTGGCGATGTCGTTCTGGCGCATGACGAACAAGGCGACACCGTAATAGCCGAAGATCAACGCGCCGAAGAAGGGTAATATTTGCCCCAAGGGGTCGGGGAGGAGCGACAGCGGGAAAGCCAGCAAGGCAGCGGTCAACAGCCCAGCAACCAACCCGATCAGGCCGGAGAACAGGGTTTCTGCAGATTGCTTACCGAGTGTTGCGCGCAAGGCACGCATCGGGCGTGTGGTCAAATAAGGTGTCATGACCAGCCCGAATAACACGCCGACCAAACCGACCGCAAGGATGTAGATTATCTGTTGATCAGCGACATCTTTTCCCAGCCAGCTCCCCCCATACACTCCCAGCAACGCAAAAACAACCATCCCAATAAGACGGGCAATAAAATCAGCACTCATGGAATAACTCCTTGATAAATAAAGATAATTACAGCCTCATGATGGCAGCCAATTGCGCACCCATGATAGCACGCCTGAGACGAGCCGTCAATTGCCTGTATTTCTACGACGAAGAACGTAAATGAATATCCCCAGCGAGATCGAGAAGGCAAGAACGGACAACCCGGCAAGCACCAACAGCATCCTATTTGTTGTGTTTGGGAAAGGCCCTGCTTGGCCCGTGATGGCACGTATATCTGGCGCCTGGCCGCTCGGGTTGACGCCTATGCCCCCTGTCTGTGCAGTGAAAGGGATCACTTCCGCCTGACGCGTGGACAGGATCGCCGCTTCGATGCTCACCACGCTGACGCCTGTCTGCCTGGCCCGGAAGGTGATCTCCGCCACAGGCCGGTCGCCGCTCACCGGCAGAGCAGGGTTGAGCAGCGTGGCGGCAAAATCAACCCGGCCGCGGCTGTTGTCTGCCCGGTTGACCGCCACAAAGCCAGCCTGCAACCAGCCAGCCGGCTCGACCTGCACCCCTTCCCAGGTCGGGTCGGCATCCTCCACCTGGATGACGTTCGGGTCGAAGGCCAGGTGGAACTCAATACCGTACAGGTTTTGTACTTTTTCGACGAGGATGGTGATCGTACCTTGCGCGTCGGGCATCAACCCCAACGTTAGCGGATCTGGGCGAAGGACCGCGTCACTTCCTTGCGCCGTGGCCGCGACGCCTGGCTGCATAAGGAGCGGTAGGATCACCAACGGGAGGAAAATGTTAATCATCCTTCTTTTCATTTTGTTCTTCCGCTACGGCGTTTCGGGGTGAGAAACCACGCGGATAGGCTGATCAGCAAAGCCGAGCCGAAGAAACCGGTCGCCGTCACGTAGGTGAGAATCTTGCTGGAGGTGGTGAAATCCACATCCTCAACATTGCTGGCAAGATCGTTTGGTCCGGCGGTTGCGCTGGGCCGCGACGTGGGCTGCAATAGGTTCACGGTAGGCGAGGGGATGGTCAGCGTGGTGAGGGCGAGGGTCGCAGTCGGCGCGAGTATGGGAGTGGGAGGTTTTGGAGAAACAGCCGCCAGGTCCGCACCCTGGGCATTGACCGGCAGCTTGACCCCGCGCCGGTCCGCGATCTGCACAGAGAGGATGGTCAAGGCTGTCCTTATCCCTATTGCCTTGCCTAGAAACTGGATCGAGAGGATCGCGCCTTCGCCGTCGGCTGGAGGAGTGGGATTGAGCTGGGTAACCACGTAGCGTAAGCTGCCCGTCTCGTTATTGCAAATATTGAGTACCACGAAATCTGGTTTGAGGAACGGTTCCGGGGTCATCTGGACACCAGACTGCTCGGGATCCGCGTCCACCACCTCCACCACGGCCGGATCGAAGGCGGCCTGCAAGTCAATGCCGTAGACGTTTTGGGCGTTCACGAGCAGGATTTGCAGCGTCTCAATCTGTCCTTTGCCAACTTCCAGCACCGCTGGTTCGGTGCGGACGAGGGCTTTCCCCTCTTGGGCGACAGCTGCCTGGGAAGGCAACAATAGTGCCAAAATGAGGATGGTTATCAGGCCTGTGAAATGACTGCGTTGGGGCACAGTTTATTAGACCTCTTGCATAAATCCAGCTTATGATGAAAATTTCTGTAGAATAGGCTCCCATGCTCGTCTTTCAGCGGTTTACCATGTTCTGGGCGAGGTCAGCCCATAGTTGCCGCCCGGCAGTACCAGGTCAAGGATGTTGACGACGCCATCCGCGTTGATGTCGCTGCTGCCAGTCGCACCGCAGGTAACCGGCGCGCCGCCGAAGGAACCACCGATGCAGGTCAAGTCACTGATATCTATCGAACTGTCATTATTGGCATCACCTCCCAGGAGACGGGTGGAGGGCGCGGCGTAATTGTCGAGCGGATTCAAAGTGTGCGTGGTGCGGCTGCCCAGATACAATCCGTGCGCGGCGTCGAACTGGTAATTCGAGCCTCCTGGCATTACCTTGACGTTGCTGAGGGTAAAAGCGCCAGTCGAGGAGCTGAAGTTGGCCGAATACGGCCCGAAGTGGCCGCCCAGGTCGGTCAATGTGACTTGCCCCGCGTTGACCGGCGTGGCGCGCCCTTGCAGGGAGATCGTGCCGTTGACCGTGGCATAGCCACACACGGTCAGGGAAAGAGACGCAATATCGTGAAGCATGGCCTGGGCATCCCGGTCGGAGAGGATGTCCTGGCTGAGGGTGAGATCGAATGCCCCCGCGCTGAGGCCGGTGAGGGTGATCTGAGCGACGGTTCCGGAGCCGGTGACCGGTTCGCCTGGCTCTACTTTGCTGACGGCAAACTTGCATTGGCCGCTGCTGCAACTGGCGTTCCAGTCAGCTGGGATGCTGGCATTCGTGGTGGTGTCGAAGAAGGCGTTGACGAAGGCTCCCGAAGCGCTGACCAGGCTGGGGTCGTAGTTGGCGACGAACTGGTAGCCGAACAGGCCAGACACGTCTGTCAAGCTGATCGAGATGGTGGTGTCCTCACCTGTACAAAACAGCGAGCTGCCTGTGGCGGGAACGATGCCAGGTAGCGGCGCAGCCCAACGGGCGATGCGGTTTGCATCGACACCTCCGGCACTGGTGAATCCACCACCAACGTACAGGTTCCCGTTGCTGGCAAACGCCAGGGCACGGATAGTATCGTTTACTCCGATTCCTAGCGGAGACCATGCGCTGCCATCCCATTTGGCGATGCGGTTCGCCGCTACACCCCCGGCGGTGGTGAAACTTCCTCCAGCGTATAAATTCCCACTGTTGTCGAATGCCAGAGCATAGACCGTGCTATTATCGATCCCGCTACCTAGAGGCAGCCAGGCGCTGCCATCCCATTTGGCGGTGCGATTGACAGTAACGCCGCCAGCGGTAGTAAAACTTCCCCCGGCATACAGGTTCCCACTGCTGTCGAATGTCAGAGAATAGACTGTGTTATTATCTATTCCGCTGCCTAGCGGCGACCAGGTGCTGCCGTCCCATTTGGCAATGCGATTGACCGTAACGCCGCCAATGGTAGTAAAGCTCCCCCCAGCATACAATTTCCCACTGTTGTCGAATGCCAGAGCATAGATCGTGCTATTATCGATCCCGCTACCTAGAGGCAGCCAAGCGTTACCGTCCCATTTGGCAATGCGGTTCGCGGGGCTGATGAAACTTCCCCCGGCGTAAAGGTTCCCGCTGCTGTCAAATATCAGAGCATAGACCGTGTTATTATTTATCCCGCTGCCTAGAGGCAGCCAAGCGTTGCCATCCCATTTGGCAATGCGGTTCGTAGGGCTGGTGAAACTCCCCCCGGCATATAGGTTCCCACTGCTGTCGAATGCCAAACCATAGACCGTGTTATTGCTTATCCCGCTGCCTAGAGGCAGCCAAGTGCTACCATCCCATTTGGCGATGCGGTTCATAGGGCTGGTGAAACTCCCCACGACATATAGGTTGCCGCTGCTGTCGAGCGCGAGAGCATAGATATTCGCACCTACTCCGTCGCCCAGCGGCGACCAAGTTTCGCCAACCGCATAAGCCTTCATGGAACCGAGCAGGCCAATCAGCAGAGACATCACCACCACCAACCGTATCAAGATGGTTCGAACTACTCTGTGAGAGCCAGTTACTTTGTACAT
>CAYZIQ010000042.1:6229-21042 GCA_964478375.1 uncultured Chloroflexus sp.
CCAACCGTATCAAGATGGTTCGAACTACTCTGTGAGAGCCAGTTACTTTGTACATAAGTGCCACCCGTTTCAAGCAAAGTGGATCATAAGCCAGATAGGCAAAATCGCTTTATCACCAAATGTTCGTTCCTGTTACTTGCGCGTGATTACCAGCTTCGTGGAGTCGTCAGCCCGTAGTTGCCGCCCGATAGAACAAGATCGAGAACATTGACAATGCCATCTGCGTTGATGTCGCTGCTGCCAGTCGTACCACAGGTAGCCGGCGCGCCGCCGAAGGAACCGCCGATGCAGGTCAGGTCGCTAATATCTATCGAATTGTCATTATTGGCATCGCCGCCCAGGAGACGAGTAGCGGATGCGGTATAACTGTCGAGTGGGTTGAGCATGTGCGTGGTTCGGCTGCCCAGATACAATCCATGCGCGGCGTCGAACTGGTAGTTCGAGCCACCGGGCATGACCTTGACATTGTTTATGGCGAAAGTGCCGGTCGAAGAGTTGAAATTGGCCAAATATGGCCCAAAGTGGCCGCCCAAGTCGGTTAACGTGACTTGCCCCGCGTTGACCGGCGTGGTACGCCCTTGCAGGGAGATCGTGCCGCTGACCGTGGCATAGCCACACACGGTCAGGTGCAACGAACTGACATTGTGAGACAAGGCCTGGGCGTCCCGGTCGGAGAGGATGTCCTGGCTGAGGGTGAGATCGAATGTCCCTGCGCTGAGGCCGGTGAGGGTGATCTGGGCAACGGTTCCGGAGCCAGAAACGGACGTACCTGGCCCTACTTTGCTAGCAGCAAATTTGCATTGGTCGCCGCTGCAACTGGCACTCCAGCCGGGTGGACGGCTGGCATTCGTGGTGGTGTCGAAGAAAGTGTTGACGAAAGCTCCCGAAGCGCTGACCAAGCTGGGGGCGTAGTTGACGACGAATTGATAGCCGAACAGGTCAACCACATCTGTCAAGTTGATCGAGATGATGGTACTCTCACCTGTGCAAAAAAGCGAGTTGTCCGTTACAAGGCCTATGTTTGAAGATCCCTGGGCGATGGCTTCCCCCGACTGCGTCATACTCAATATCATCGTCAGCAAAAAGATGAAGATGATCCTCGCTCGGAATTGATATCTATGCAGTCCGATTGAGTAATGCATCAGTGCCTCCACTTGTCGAAAGAAGGGAATGACACGAGCGCTCTTGGATGTGCCGAGCGGCAATTAATTTCAGTATCGTCGGACGGTTTCTCCGGCTTTCAGCATCATGAAAAATCGACCCCTGGGGCTGTACCTGTGAAACTCCCAGTAAAGAAATTATATTCCTCAGGCGTTATTCAGGCGTGATTGAAACGTCATCCTGCCGTTTGCCAAGCAGTGAGGCTGATAATTTACAATTTTGTTAGGTTCCACATGGGGGTTGTGTAGATCAGAAAATTTCTATATAATGACTCTATGAGACAAGTGGGGTTGTACCTGTTGGGGCATTTCGAGGTACGCTTGAATGGCTCACGGGTTGAGAGTTTCCACTCCGCCAAAAAGAGCGCTTTGTTGGCTTACCTTGCTGTCGAGTCCAACCGGCCTCACCTACGCGAGACTCTGGCCGAGTTGTTTTGGCCAGATCGGCCAAGAGGAGTGGCGCGTGCGAATTTACGCCAGGCTCTGTTAGTCATTCGGCAGGTCATTCGAGACCATGAGGCCCCCTCACCCTTATTAGAAGTCACAGCCAGTACGGTTCAACTAAGCCATACAAGCAGCTACTTGGCAGATGTGGTTCTCTTCGAGGGACATTTTCAGACGATAAGATCGCATGCCCACGAAAACCTGGAAATGTGTCCCAGCTGTATGAGCGAGCTTGAGGCAGCCGTTGGGCTTTATCGAGGGGATTTCCTGGATAGCTTGAGCATTAACGAGGGGGCAAGTTTTCACGAGTGGCTGCAATTCTATCGCCGGTATTATTCTAGCCAGCAATTGGAAGCATTGCAGCATCTGACGAATTATTACCAATCTTTGAAGCGGTATGAAATGGCTTATCAATATGCCTTGCGCCAGGTGAAGATGGACGCGCTGAAGGAATCCGCTCACCGACAGATCATGATGATATTTGCAGTTACCGGTCGGCGCAGCGCAGCGATTGAGCAATACGAAATTTGCCGCCGTGGATTGGTTGACGAGTTAGGGATTGAGCCAGAACCAGAAACCATCGCACTGTTCCAACAGATCAGAGCCGGGAAGATCACAAAAAACGAGGAAGATGGTCACAGCGCCTGATAGCAAGCGAAAGGAGGCGAATCAAATGCCAGATCGAACCGTTGGTATAGTCAAGTGGTCAAACGCCAGCAAGGGCTAAGGCTTTACCGTTCATAAAATGGCCCAGATGTGTTCGTCCACTACGCCGCTATTCAGAACATGTGCTTCCGTAATCCTGAGGAAAGCCAAAAAAGAGCCTGTTTGGTTACCCTGACTCTTTTGATTCACATATCTCAGGCACTTTTCTTCCTCGGCCAGACACATCCCACCAGCCCGTAGAGGATGCCAAACAGGATCAGGGCAAACTTGAAGCTGGCGCACCAAAAAGCGATGCCAGTCCACGGTGCACCGACCGGGCCGAGCAGCGAGTTCCACAGGCCAATGTTCTCGATGGCATCGAAGGCCGCGGCCAGGAGCGCGCCCCATCCGAGCCACGCGCCGATCCTGGCGAACGCGCCCGGATGCCGTCCCACGGCCAAAAGACAGGCCAGGGCAATCGTAAAGGCGTAGGAGGGCATGAAGAGATAATCGAAACCCAGGCCAAAGGCAGCAAAGAGTTGGGCGCGGGCATCCCACGAGGCGATCATCGCCTGCGCGTTGGCAGGCGTGCGCGCCAGCTCAAACGAGACGATGCCCGAGGGCGCGGCGGATGTCGTCAGCGGGGCGCCAAGCGGGCGGAAAATGGCGAACAGGATCAGGGTCCAGACAAGCAACGCAATGAAGAGAGGCTTACGGGTTCTGCCGGGAATGAAGCCGAGGGGGTGACACATAGGTGTTCCGTTCAATCAGCTTATACGGGGGCTAAGCACCCGAAGAGCATCAGATCATCTTCCGATACACACGGTGGTTCTTGTATTCAACGCCATTCAGATTCTTCAGGTCGGCGCGCATTTGCCTCGTGGTCTCGGCAACCTGGGTCATTTCGACGAATTCGAACTGCTTGAAGTCGAACATCGTTTTGCCCATTTCGTAGTAAAGCAGGGCATTGCCGCCAGTACCCTGAAACTCAGGCATGACCCCCATGCCATTGGCGGAGACAATCTTGGTGCGCTTCATCTCGAGCAGGATGTCCACGATGCCAAAAGGGAACAGGCGTCCCTTGGCGCGCTGGAGGGCCGCAGAAACGTCCGGAAAAGCGAAGAGGAAACCGACGATATCCTCGTCATGCATGATGATTTTGATCAGGCGAGGGTCGGCAACCATGAAAACGTTGTCTACCGCGTATTTGATGTCGCCCTGGGAAAAAGGATAATATTCCCAATTATGGATAAAGGTTTTGTTATAGGTTTCGCCGATGCGCGGCGCCCACTGGACGAGTTCGCGCTTGCTCTTGAATTTCTTGACGTGCAGGTTGCCGCGCGCTTGCACACGTTGGGCGATGCGTTCGACGCGTTCGGGGATTTTGAAGGCTTTCGATGACAGATAGCAGGAGACGAAATCCACTTCTTTCTCGAAGCCTAGCGCCTCGACCAGCTTGGGGTAGTAAGCGTAGTTATAGTTCATCATGGTCATCATCTGGCGTTGCTCGAAACCCTCGATCAGGATGCCGTAGCCATCGAAGGGGGAGAGTCCCTTCGGCCCGATAAGGGTATCCAGGCCGCGCGCCCGCGCCCAGTCGAAGACTGTATCGAAAAGCGCCCGGGCGACCTCCAGGTCATCAACAGCGTCGAAGAAGTAAAACTGCGCCTTCTTGGTTTTGTGGTACTCATTGAAGGGCTTGTTTTCTCCGGCGCAGATGCGTCCCACCAGTTCGCCATCCCGCACGGCCAAGAAGAAATCGGCTTCGGAGTGCTCGAAGAAGGGGTGTTTCTTTCGATTCAGCGGAAGATAAGCATCCATGTACAACGGCGGGACCCATTGCGGGCAATCTTTATAGAGCTTGTAGTAGAATTCGACGAAGCGCTTGGCTTGAGATTTATCGGTCGTGTCTATTTTTTCGACGGTAAGCATGGGAGGCTCCTTGGGGAGAGGATGAGTTCGTGACTATAGTATATAACACATCCGCGAGGAGATGTCGCGCTTTGCAGGGTAGACTCTAAATTAGGTGTTCGAGAGTTACTCATCCTATACCGCAGAGCAAGTCATAACAAGAGAGGCTGAAATGAAGGTGATCGCAGATATATGTGTAATCCCCATCGGTGTGGGCGTCTCGGCGTCCAAATATGTCGTGGCCTGTGAACGGATTCTTTCCGACGCTGGCTTGAATCCGCGCTTGCACGCGTATGGGACAAACGTAGAAGGCGAATGGGAGGCCGTCTTCGCCGCCTTCAAGCGCTGCCACGAAGCGCTGCACGAGATGGGCGTGCCGCGCGTCTCGACCTCGATCCGCCTGGGAACCAGGATAGATAAGGAGCAAACGATTGCTGATAAGATCAAGAGCGTCAAAGACAAGATGGGGTAATTTGCCAGGAACCCGTTTTCTTGGAGAAAACGGGTTCCTGAGGTTTACGAGCGATCATCTCCGACGTCTGCCGAAGCCGGCTACCAGCGAGGCGAAGTAGAGCAATTGCATCACCGCCGTGACCAGCGCAGCGACGTAGGTCAGCGCGGCAGCGTTGAGCACAGTATTTACACCGCGATGCTCGTCCTCGCCAACGATGAGGCCAGAGTCGGTCAACAGGCGGCGGGCGCGCGCCGAGGCATTCAATTCGACCGGCAAGGTCGCCAGGGCAAAGATTGCGCCGCCGGCAAAGGCCAGCACGCCCAGCCAGGCCAGATTCGTAAAGTTCAACAGCAAACCCAGAAAGATAAGGATCCAGCCGAGGTACGAGCCAATATTGACCATCGGAACCAGGGCAGCGCGGAAGCGCAAGGGTAGGTAGTCATCACGGTCTTGCATGGCGTGGCCCAGCTCGTGCGCCGCGACCGCTAACGAGGCCACCGAGGCGCTCTCCGCCACGCCGCGCGAGAGGTGTAGCACTTTATCGCGCGGATCGTAATTGTCACTGAGCTTGCCCGGTGCAGCCTCAATTTGGACGCCGTACAGGCCGCCAGTCGAGATCAGCCGTTGCGCGGCCTGATAACCGGTCATCTGGCCGCGTGCCGGGATCCGGCTCCAGGTCCGGTACGCCGAATTAACATACCAGGTTGTCAGCAGCATGATCAAGAAAGCCGGAGCCATGTAAAGCAAATAGGTTGGGTCGAAAAAGAACATAAGCCACCTCCTGTGAGGTCTCCAGGAATCCGCTTTCTCCGAGAAAACGAGTTCCTTAATATTTACGGATTCAGCAGCAATTGCACCGCCGCGTCCAATTGCGGATCGCGTCCGGCGGTCAAATCCTCATCGGTCATCTTGACCACCACGTCGGGCGTCAGACCGACCTTGTCAATGACGCGCCCGTTGGGAGTCAGCCACCTGGCAAAGGTCACGAGAACAGCACCCTGGTTATTGGAGAGAGGCACCCAATTCTGCTCCGAGCCTTTTCCATAAGTGGTTACGCCCACCAGCTTGCCGCGTCCATGATCTTGGATGGCGCCAGCGACCATTTCAGACGCCGAGGCTGAGCCTTCGTTGACTAGCACAACAAGCGGTATTTCTGTTGCCAGGCCGCCCGAAAGCGCGTTGGTAGGCGTGCGAGTGCCATCGCTTTGTTGTTCGTAAATGATGACACCCTCGCCGATGAATTCGGAAGCGATCTGAACGGCAACCGGCACGACACCACCGGGATTATTGCGCAAGTCGAGGATCAATCCCTTTGGCTGTTGGGCCATCAGATCTTTGAGCGCATCATGGAGTTCGGTGGCTGATTTGTCGCCGAATACAGAGAGCTTGACATAGGCGATGCCGTTATCCAGCATCTTGCTTTCCACGCTGGGGATGACGATTTTGGCGCGGACGATGTCGAACTCCAGCGGTTGGTCAACGCCTTCGCGTCGAATGGTTAGGTGGATGGTCGATCCAGCCGGACCAAGCACCTTTTGCCGCACCAACTCAGGGTTCACGCCGGTCATATCCTGGCCATCAATGGCGATGATTTGGTCGCCGGATCTCAAACCAGCCTTTTCGGCAGGAGAACCTGCAATTGGGCTGACAACCGTAAGATAGTCTTTGGTGGTATCCACATAGGCGCCAATGCCCTCATATTCGCCGGATATGGAGGTTTCAGCCTCCTTGTATTCCTGCGGATCCAAATAGGCGGAATGTGCATCGCCCAGGGCTGCCATCATGCCACGGATGGCACCGCGCATCAGCGCCGTATCATCCAACGGTTGATCAACATATCGCTGATGGACGATGCTCCAGGCTTCCCAGAACGGTTGGAAGAGTGCCTGCAAGCTTTCAGGCGTTCCACCCTGATTTCCCGTTGGCGTGGTAGTGACTGACGGTGCCAGCGTCGGGATGATTGTATTGGCAGGCAATAGGCGCGCCGTTACAAACCCTCCACCGAACGAGCCAACGACCAGCACGCCAGCAACGAACAAAACCAATACAACGCGTAGCACTTTGTTCATACCCAATATCTCCTTCCGGTAACACTGAGCGTATCTTCAAAAGAGGAAGATGGGGTATGCGGGCGATCGCGAAGCATACCTGAAAGGTATGAAACCGCCCACGTACCCCTGCCCTCTAGTTTTTGAATGGTAAAACTGGACTAAAGCCTATCACGCGGTGATTAAAGCGAGATGAAATTGTAGCCGCCTTGTGTAAAAAGAACGTAAGAGTTTATCCTTCGATGGGGGGTTATCGCCCATCCAGGATTTTCGGCAAATCCACCAAACGGGCAAGCCTGACGTCAGCATCCGTTGAGCTGCCACTTTCCCCCATTAACACGGTGAAAAAGCCCATCTCACGCGCCGCCCGCGTCGTGTGGGGTAGATCGTCAATAACGACGCACTGGCCAGGGTCGCTTTCTCCTGCAAAATTCAGAGCGATCTCGAAGGCTTGGCGCATCGGCTTGCAGTATGGTTCGACGACATGCACATCCAAGATGGCAGTGAAGCAGCCGTCTAGCCCCAGGGCATGGATGACGCGATAGGCATGGGCGGCGTCCGCGTTGGTGAAGATGAACTTCTGGGCCGCCAAAGCCTCCAGCATGGCGCGCAGTTGCGCGTCAGGTTGCAAGTAATCAGTCAAGGGGAGATCGTGGACAAAGGTCAGGTAGTCTTCCTCGCTCACGTTGTGGTTGGCTTGCAAGCCGCGCAGGGTTGTCCCATACTCGCGAAAGTACCTCTCCCGAAAAATTTCGATCTGCTCCGGCGTGAAGCCCAGCCGCTCTCGCATGTACAGGTTGATGCGTTCCTTGATGGCCGGCCACAAGCCGCAGGAGGCCGGGTAGAGAGTCTCGTCCAGGTCGAAGAAGAGGGTGGTAAAAGGCATGAGGCTATTATAGCAGGTGACTGTCACCTTAATGCGGCTATAATTGGGACATGCCCATCCGACTTCTGTCGCCCGAAGTGGCCTCCCAGATCGCCGCAGGTGAAGTGGTGGAACGCCCTGCTTCGGTGGTCAAAGAACTGCTCGAAAATGCCCTGGATGCCGGCGCGAAATCCGTCTCCGTGACCATCGGCGGGGCAGGCCGGACCCTAATCCAGGTCGCCGATGATGGCTGCGGCATCCCGGCTGACGAACTGCCGCTGGCCGTTGCCCGTCATGCCACTTCGAAGCTGGCACGCGCCGAAGACTTGTTTGCCATTAGCACGCTGGGCTTCCGCGGTGAGGCGCTGGCCTCCATTGGTTCGGTCGCGCGGCTGACGATTACTTCTCGCACGACGGACGCTGCCGCTGGCGCGCGGCTGCACGTGGAGGGCGGCGCGATAGGGCAAATGGAAAAGGTTGGCGCGCCGGTCGGCACGCTCGTGCGGGTCGAGGATCTATTTTACAACGTCCCGGCCCGTCTCAAATTTCTCAAGCAGGATACAACCGAGCGGCGCGCCATTGATGCCCTGCTGACGCGTTACGCCCTGGCCTATCCCAGCGTGCGCATCAAATTGACGGAAGGGAAGACGTCCAGCTTGCAGACCAGCGGCGACGGCGATCAACGTGCCATCCTGGCCGCGCTCTATGGGGTGGATGTAGGCAAGCAGATGCTCGATGTGCTGGCCGAAGAAATGAGCATGAAGTTGAGCGGTTTCATCAGCCCAATCGCGCTGACTCGTTCCAATCGCCGCGAGATCACCTTTTTCATCAATGGCCGCTGGGTGCAAAACGCCCCTCTGTCCGCCGCGCTGCTACAGGCTTACCACACGCTGCTGATGGTCGGACGCTATCCGCTGACGGTCTTGTTCCTGGAGGTCGAGCCGGCCGAAGTGGATGTCAACGTCCACCCAGCCAAGGCGGAGGTGCGGTTCCGAAACCAGGATCGTGTCTTCAGCTTCGTGCAGCGCGCCGTGCGCCGTGCCCTGCTGGCTTATTCTCCTGTTCCACGCATCTCACCCACGCTATGGGGGACTTCGCCAAGAATCGTTGATCCAGCCTGGAGTCTTGCGCATGATGAGTTGGGAGTTGAAAATCGAGAGTCGGAAGTAGAGAGCGACATTCCCGCTGCTCAACCGCTAACGACTGGCGACTCGCGACTGACAACTCCGGAAACACTTCCCCATTCGGGAGTACCCCTCCTCCGCCTCATCGGCCAGATCGGCGCGACCTACCTGGTCGCCGAAGGCCCGGATGGCCTGTATTTGATTGACCAGCATGCTGCCCACGAAAGGGTACTGTTCGAGAAATTGATGGCCCTTCGACAGGCTCAGGGCGGCGCGCAGCACGAGCAGAAGAAAGTCCCCTCTCAGTCGCTGCTCACACCCATCGTGGTCACCTTTCCCTCCCAATTTACTGAGCTACTGATCCCTAATCTACCCATCCTTCAACATCTCGGCTTCGAGGTCGAGCCTTTCGGCCCCAATACCTTCCGGGTGCGGGCTGTCCCCGCCTTATTTGCCAGCCGCGACCCGTCCACCGCGCTGCGCGCGGTGGTGGAAGACTTCGAGGAAGACGAAACCCTTTTGCAGGCCGAGGCCGAAGCCCGTCTCGCCGGACGCGTCTGCAAACAGCTGGCGGTCAAGGCCGGCCAGGTGCTCTCGCCCGAGGAACAGCGCGCCCTGCTCTCGGACCTGGAAGCCTGTGCCTCGCCGCGCACCTGTCCGCATGGGAGGCCGACGATGATTCACTTATCCGTGGATATGCTGGAGAGGCAATTCGGGAGGAGAGGAACACGTTAGCTCACCGCGAAGAAAAGAAGAACACGAAGAAAGAAAGGATCTTACAGGAGGCAAAATGGATTTGAATTTGAAAGACAAACGCGCCCTGATCACCGGTGCCAGCCGGGGGCTGGGCTATGCTGCTGCTCGCGGCTTGGCGCGCGAGGGCTGTCGCGTGGCAATCAACAGCCGGGATGAAACCAAGATTGCTGCATCCGCCCAGAAAATCGCCGCCGAAACCGGCGCACAGGTTATCGGCCTGGCTGGTGACGTAGCTGCTCCCGACGTGCCGGAAAAGATCATCGCTGAGGCTGTGCACGCCTTTGGCGGTTTGGACATCCTCGTCACCAACGCCGGAGGGCCGCCGGCCGGGGCGTTCGAGTCCTTCGACGAAACAACCTGGCAGAAGGCGATTGACCTATCGCTGATGAGTCACGTGCGCCTCATCCGCGCCGCCCTCCCGCACTTGAAACAATCCAAAGCTGCCAGCGTGTTGACTGTCACCTCGTACTCGGTCAAGCAGCCAATTCCCGGCTTGGTGCTCTCTAACAGCATCCGCGCCGCTACCGTTGGCCTGACCAAGTCGCTGGCGCTGGAATTGGGCTCGCAGGGCATCCGCTTCAATTCCATCCTGCCCGCCTGGACAGAGACCGAACGCGTGGTGGAGCTGATGACCTTCCGCGCCAGGCAGAACGGAACAACGGTCGAGGAGGAGATCGCCAAACAGTCGAAGGACAGCCCGCTGGGCCGTATGGGCACGCCGGAAGAGTTCGCCAACGCGGCTGTGTTCCTGGTCTCGCCTGCGGCGAGCTATATCACTGGCGTGATGTTGACAGTGGATGGCGGGATGTACAAGGGGACGCTATAATCCACCACAAAACCACATATTTCTCAAGGAGCCTCCCATGCCCGACCCTCGCATCACCAAGCTCGCCAAAGTCATGGTGCATTACTCGCTGGCGCTCAAGCCCGGCCAGCAGTGCCAAATTCGCACCCACCCGCTGGCCGAAGAGCTGACCCTGGCCGTTTACGAAGAAGCCGTCAAAGCCGGGGCGTTCGTCACCCTCATGAACAGCACTCCTGGCGCAGATGAAATCTTCTACAAGTACGCCTCGGAGGCGCAACTGGATTACGTCTCTCCCATCCGCAAGCTGATCGCCGAGACCTTCGATGCCAGCCTGAATATCTGGTCGGAGCACAATACCCGTTCGCTCTCCGGCATTGACGGGACGCGCATGGCGCGCGCCGCCAAGGCTGGCGCGCCGATCAGCAAAACCTTCTTAGAGCGCGCCGCAAAAAACGAGCTGCGCTGGTGCCTGACCGTCTATCCCACCCACGCCATGGCCCAGGAAGCCGATATGAGCCTGGGCGATTATCGCGAGTTCGTCTACGGAGCGATGATGCTCAACGAAGATGACCCGGTAGCCTACTGGAAAAAGACTGGCCAAGAACAGCAGAAGTGGGTGAAGTGGCTCAAAGGCCGCGACAAAGTCATTCTCAAAGGCTCCAACGTGGACCTGAGCCTGTCCATCAAGGAGCGCGTCTTCATCCCCTGCGATGGACAGCTCAACTTCCCGGATGGCGAGATCTTCACCGGGCCGGTCGAGGACTCGGTCAATGGCTGGATCCGCTTCAAGTATCCGGCCATCGAGTACGGGCAGGAAGTCACCGACATCCAGTTGTGGTTCGAAGATGGCAAGGTCGTCAAAGAGTCCGCCAGCAAGAACCAGGAACTGCTGACCGCCCAACTGAACACCGACGCTGGTTCGCGCACCCTAGGCGAATTCGGCATCGGCGTCAACTACGGCATCACCCGTTTCACCAAGAACATGCTCTTCGACGAGAAGATGGGCGGCACCATTCACCTGGCTGTCGGCTCAGGCTACCCGGAATCTGGAAGCAAAAACGACTCCGGCATCCATTGGGATATGCTGTGCGACATGAACGACGCCGAAATCCTCGTAGATGGCGAGACGTTTTACAAGAACGGGAAAATAGTTATCTAACCACAGCGCGGCCTCACCCATCAAACGGAGTCTGAAGTCTCGTCCTGCATTCTCGCGATCAGCGCAAACCATCGTGCCAAATGTGCGTATATTAATCAAATTCCATCTTCCTGAGAGGAGAATGTCTATGATGCGCACACCTAAAGTATTGACAGGGCTGGCCTTGGTCGCCCTGCTCACTTTAACCATCGTCACGCCAGCACGCGCATTCGAAGCGCGCACCGGCGAGGACGTGGTCATTGCCGCGGGCGAGGTCATCGAAGATGACCTTTACGTCTCGGCAGCCACATTTACCCTGGACGGGACGGTAAAAGGTGACCTGGCTGTAGCCGCCCAGACGATCACTATCAACGGCACAGTCGAGGGCGACCTGATGGCCGCCGGGCAGGCAGTCATCATCAACGGGACAGTGATGGACGATGTCCGTATCTCGGGTGCGACGCTTTTCGTCGGCGAAGGAGCCAGCATCGGTGATGACCTTCTCAGTGCAGGCTATAGCCTGGAAACTCGTAGCGGCAGCGCTGTTGGAGGCAGCTTGGCCTTCGCTGGCGGACAAGCACTGCTGGCCGGTGACGTGTCCCATAACGTCTTCGCAGCTACTGGCGGCCTGGAATTGCGCGGGAAAGTCGGTGGCAACGTAAAGGCCGAGGTTGGAGAGGCGCAAGCAGCCGGTGGCCCTCCGCCCTCGATGTTCATGCCTCCCACCGGCGTGGCCATGCCGACTGTGAATCCCGGCCTGACAATAGACCCTGCAGCCAGAATCGGCGGGAATCTGGAATATACCCAGACTAAAGACTTGTCCATCCCCGGCGGCGTGGTGACTGGTCGGGTTACCCGAATCGAGCCTCAACTCAGCCCAGAAGAAATGGCTGTTGAACAAAAACCCCTGATCCAAAAGGTGGGTGATTGGTTCCTGAATCTGATCCGCACCATCCTGACCCTCTTCCTGCTCGGCCTCTTGCTCGGCTGGCTGTTCCCCAGGTTCGTCAAGAAAGCTGGTGAGAAGCTGCAAGCCAAGCCCTGGCACAGCCTGGGATGGGGCGTGGTCAGTTACGCAGCTCTGTTTTTCGCCATCCTGGTGGTCTTCATCGTCATGATCATGCTGGCCCTGTTCTTCGGCTTCCTGACCCTGGGCAAGCTGACCGGCCTCTCGATCTGGCTGGGCCTGCTGACCATCGTCTTGCTGATCTTCGCCTTCGTGCTGGCTGCCGGGTTCGTGGTCAAGATCATCGCCAGTGACCTGGTCGGCAAACTCGTCTTGAACGCCGCCAAGCCGGGCTTGGGTGAACACAAAGTCTGGCCCTTGTTGGTCGGCGTGGTAATCATTGCCATCCTGATCAGCCTGCCGTTCGTTGGCTGGTTGTTCAAGGCAGTGACAATCTTCTTCGGCCTGGGCGCCCTGTGGCTACTGGGTAGGGAAGCGCTGGCTAAGCCTGCTGCCAGTACTCAGTGATCGGTCGTCAGTGAACAGTGGGGCGGGATTCAGATTCCGCCCTATTTTTGTTTAATCAGACCCATTCAGTTATAATTCTTTTATGCTCTCCCCCTCCGAGATCGAAGCCCGCCTCGAGCGTATTCTCCTCAAAGTGCAGAAACCCGGTCGCTACGTGGGCGGCGAATTTAACGTTGTGGTTAAAGATTGGTCGCAGATCGAAACCAAAGTGGCCCTGATTTTTCCCGATATCTATGACATCGGCGTCTCCAACGTCGGGCTGAAAATCCTCTATGACCAGATCAACCAGCGCACGGACGCCCTGGCCGAGCGCGCCTACGCGCCCTGGGTAGACATGGAAGGGGCCTTGCGCGCCAGTGACATCCCTCTCTACTCGCTCGAAACGTACCACCCGTTAGCTGCGTTCGACATCCTCGGCTTTTCCCTGCCCTACGAGACACTCTACACCAACGCGCTCAACATCCTCGACCTATCAGGAATTCCTGTCCGCTCAGCAGATCGCGATGACAGTCATCCGCTGGTCATCGCCGGAGGTCATGCCTGCTACAACCCGGAGCCGATGCACGCTTTCATTGATGCGTTCGTGATTGGCGAAGGGGAAGAGGTAATTCACGAGATTATCAATACTGTCCAGCGCGTCAAAGGTCAAACGTCAAACGTCGCTGACGTTCAACGTTCAACGTTCGACAGAAACGACTTGCTTCTTGAATTAGCAAAAATCCCCGGCGTGTACGTACCGCGTTTCTACGAGGCCCATTACCGGGAAAATGGCACGGTGGCCGCGGTCGAGCCGCTCGTTCCCGAAGCGCCGCGGACGGTGGTCAAGCGCATCGTCGCCAGGCTGCCGCCCTCGCCAACGAAGTTTATCGTCCCGAATATTGACATCGTCCACAACCGCGTCTCGGTGGAGATCATGCGCGGCTGCACGCGCGGGTGTAGATTCTGTCAGGCGGGTATGATCACGCGCCCGGTCCGCGAACGATCCATGCAGGAAGTGGTCGAAGCGGCCGAGGCTGCCATCCGATCCACCGGTTTCGAGGAGCTAGCGCTGCTGTCCCTGTCATCCTCCGATTACACTCACATTGTGGCGCTCGTGGAGGCCGTCAGCCGGAACTTCGAGGGTCAAAAACTGACGGTCTCACTGCCCTCGCTGCGCATCGAGAGCGTCTCGGTGGCGTTGATGGAGCGGTTGAAGGACCGGCGTTCGTCCGGCTTTACGCTCGCCCCTGAGGCCGCCAGTGAACGGATGCGGCGCATCATCAACAAGTTCATCCCCGATGATCAGATACTGGAAACAGCGCGTGAAATCTACCGGCGCGGCTGGACGAACATCAAGCTGTATTTCATGATCGGCCATCCGGAGGAGACGCTGGATGACGTGAAGGCCATCGCCGCGCTGTGCCGGGCGGTGCTGGCGGAGGGGCGGAGGGTGATGGGCGGGCGCGCCAAAGTCCACGCTGGGGTCAGCACCTTCGTCCCCAAGCCGAACACCCCCTTCCAATGGGTCTCTTGCGATACCGTCGAGCAGATCGAAGCCAAGCAAACCCTGCTCAAACGTGAGTTGCGCGACAAAAACATCAAGCTGACCTGGACCGCGCCCGAAGACACCCTGCTGGAGGCCTGGCTTTCGCGCGGCGATCGGCGCATGGCGGAAGTGATCCATACTGCCTGGAAGAACGGCGCCAGGTTTGACGCTTGGCAAGATCAGCGCCACTACCCGGCCTGGCTGGAGGCCTTCGCCGCCAACGGTCTCGACCCAGCCTTCTACATCTACCGTACGCACCGCGCCGACGAGGTCTTCCCCTGGGATCACATCAGCATCGGCGTGCGCAAGAAATATTTGCTCGAGGATTTTCGACGCAGCCTGGCGGGTGAAATCCGCGCCGACTGCCGCGAGCAGTGCTACGCCTGCGGCATCCTGCCGCGCTTTGCACAAACGCGGCGCGAGAATCCAGGCGAGGGCTGGAAATGCCCGGAGGTGAAGTCGCC
>CAYZIQ010000043.1:0-5178 GCA_964478375.1 uncultured Chloroflexus sp.
GTGGCCGCGGCGGTCGCTTCGGGACGAGCCGACTGCGGGCTGGGGATTCCCGCCGCAGCGCAGTCGCTGGATCTGGATTTTGTCCCGCTTTTCCAAGAAATTTATCAATTGGTCATCCCGAAGATCTACGCCGAGAGTGAGCTACTTGCCCCCTTGTTCAGTGTTATGAACAATGAGGATTTTCATGCTGCCGTAACTGCTTTGCCTGGGTATAATATCAGCGAAATGGGTAAGCTTGTTGCGGAGATATAAAATGGCCTTTACGATGGGAACCCTTTTATAACCAAAGGAGGAGAGATGCCCATATCCGTTGGAGTTCCAGCCCCCGATTTTACTTTGCCTGATGAGTCCAATGTCGTCCGCCGCCTGTCGGATTTTCGCGGCAGGCCGGTCGTATTGTATTTCTATCCTAAGGATGACACGCCAGGCTGCACAACTGAAGCTTGCAATTTCCGCGATGATTACAGCGCCTATATCGAGGCCGATGTGATCCTCTTGGGAGTCAGCGCAGATACGCCTAAGTCACATGCCAAGTTCAAAAAGAAGTATGGCTTGCCATTCCCGCTGCTGGCAGATGAAGGGCATGTGGTTTGCGACAAGTACCAGGTCTGGGGGCTGAAAAAGTTTATGGGGCGCGAATACGAGGGCATCTTGCGGACGACGTTCTTGATTGACGCAAGCGGCAAGATTGCACGCGTCTTCGAAAATGTAAAGCCCTCCGAGCACAGCACTGAAGTTTTGGAAGCTCTGAAGGCCTTATAGCAAGACAAGATAAAAAAGAGATAGGGAGCAATAGCGTCATATCGCTTTTATCCTTTTTATCTGTGGTTCGTCATTTGTGGATGAACAGGATGCTTTGTTCGTCCGAGAACACTACCCCCCAATCGGGCGAAAGGCGCAACTCCCTCACGAGCAATGACGCCGGTTCGAGCAGCACGATGCGCACATCATCGCGCGCCAGGCTCGTGTCCCATCCAGGTTCGCCTGCCTCGAGGCGCAGGTAATCGGTGATGAACGCATCGCCGTATACGTCCGCCCGCCCGTCAATGTAGACCTGGTATCCGGGGTACAGCCGCCAGATCAAGTAGCCTCCCCAACCGTACGTGTTGAAGAGGTTGCCCGCCGGACGATGTTGGACGATCCAGTCCACGGCCGCGGCCGGGAATTTCTCCTTTTCTGTAGCTGCCTGTTCCTGGACGACGCTGACGAAGCGCAGACCGGCGACCAGCACGGCACAAGCCACCAACAGGAGATTGACCCATTTCAGCACTCGTCCTGCTGGCCGGACCGCTCGGCTCCCGGAAGGACACCGGGACGGTGTGAGCGCTCGCGGCGAAGCCTGTTGCCTGATCTGCACCGCGGAGCCGATTTGCTCTGCGAGCACCGGCACCGCGGCGATGGCAAACAGGGGCACGTGCCGCATGGAATGTAACGCCAGGTAGCCGAAAATTAGCGTCAGGAGAATCTTCGTCGGCGAAAGGGACTTGCGTCCGAGCAGGCCTGCGCCGATCAGGGCCAGGATCAGCCAAGCCAGCGGCTGCCATTCGAGCTGATGAAAATCTGGCGAGAACCATTCCTGGATGTTTTGCTGCATGGCCTGGCTGGACAGTGTCTCGAAGGGATAGGTGAGCAGGTGGATACCGTTCGGGTTGGCGAGGGCCGCCAGTACGCACAATGCCAGGATTCCGCACAGCATCAATACTTCACGAAAAGACTTTGTGGTGGCAATTTTAGTCGCTCTTTCGGCTGAACGACTAAAGTCGTTACTACGGTTTGTAGTGGCGACTTTAGTCATTGCTTCGCCGGAACGATTGAAGTCGTCACTACGATCTGTAGTGGCGACTTTAGTCGTTAATTTTGCCTTGACAAGCTCGAAGAGGTCTCCAGCGAGGTAGACGCCCACCAGGCCATCCCCCAGTGCATAGGCCGCGTGCAAGTTGACCCACAGAAGCATGAGGATGGGAATGGGCATCAGGGTTTTCGCCTTCCGTGTATTTGCATACCGGTCGAGGAAATACAGGTATAGGGCGAAAAACAGGTGCGTGATCATTTGCGGGCGCGCGCCCCAGGTCGGGGCGGAGGCGAGCGCCCCCAGCAGTAAGGCAAATCCGGCAATATACGGGCGTTCGGCACTATGCTGGTATACGAGCAGAAAAGTCGCCGTGATAATCGTTGCAAAGGCCAGGATCAGCAGGCCGAACCCGCCGGTCCGGTAGAGGCTGTAGATGAGAAGCTCGGAAAGCCATTCGTGTGCGAGCCAGGTCTTGCCCTGGTTGGTGAACGAGAAGGGGTCGGCGTGCGGGATAGCGTGCGTTTCGGCTATCCATTGCCCGGTGCGCAAGTGCCACCAAAAATCTGGGTCGGCCACCGGGCGCAGGGTCATGGCGAACAAGCCGAGGAAAAGTAGGAGGACGAAGAGTTGGCGGGCGGTGACGCGCATGGCTTATCGTAGCCTGAAAATGACGGCGGTCCGGTCTTGGTAGAGGTTGGCCCACGAAGGGTTGTTGCGCAGCTCGATGGCGAGCGGCGCATTGGGAGGGATCAACACCCATTCAATGTTGTATTGCGTCACGAGATCTTCCCAGCCCTTATCGGCGGACAGAATTTGCTCGTATTTCTTGGTGAACTCTTCGCCATAGAAATCCAATTGGCCGTCAATGAAGATGCGTTGCGCTGGCCAGAAGCGGTAGATCAAATAGCCGCCCCAGGGGAAGTAATCGAACATGTTCCCTTCTTGCGGATTTTGTTCAAGCCAATTCGCAGCCTCTACAGGGAATTCAATCGAATTAAACCGATAGCCCTGTTTCTGTGCATCGAGGTTGTGGCCGGAGAGCAACAGCGCGCCGACAAGGAGGATCACCGCGGAGGGCCATAAGAAGCCGCGTAAGTGCTGTTCGAGAACTGATATCTGTTCGTCAATTCTCTGTAGAGATGGAATCCTTTGAAAGATGGGCAGGCAACAATCTGCCAGGATTGGCGTGGCAACGATGGCAAAGAGCGGAATGTTGCGGGCGCTGTAGACTCCCAGGAAGGCCCAACCGGCCAAAAGCAGCCCTTCGGCTATTGGCAGTTTCTTCCAGGCCCGGCTCAGGGCAAAGAGGGCGAGCGTCAGCAGAATAAGAAAGGGCCATGCGCCCGGTTGATGGAAATCTGCCGAGCGGTATTCGCTCGTCAAGTCAACCAGGTAACGGTTCATAACGTAACCGGCGCTTGTTGCCCAAAGCCGCCAGCCGACAGGATTGACGAGGGTCGCCAGGAAGGAAGCCCCACTGGCAAAAAGAAAATTCCGCAATATCTTCAGATCGGGTTTTCGCGTCTGGGTGAAGTAAGACCACAAGAATCCACCCAGGTAAGCTCCCCAAATGACGAAGCCGGCGATGAATGCCCCGTGCGTATTCGCCCACAAAAGCATGATGACAGGGAAGTGCCACAGCGGCATGGATTCTCCCCGGCTGAGGCGCGACAGGCGCGGGGTCCACAGGGCAACGTATAAAAAGGTGAACAGATGCGGCCGTGCCAGCCAATGAATCATCATCGCGGATGCGGCCAGAAAGGCAAATCCAAACGAGAACAAGGGGGAGGCGGTTCGGCGCAGGATTTCCCGGTAAACTAGCGTGACTGTCTCTGCGATGAGAAGGGCGGCGATGAACACGACGCCGTTGAGTCCCAGGGCCAAGTATCCGGCCCCGTAGATTACCTGCGCCAGCCACTCGTGCGGGGTAAGCGGCTGACCGGCCATCGTGTAGGAGAAGAGGTCGCGCGTGGGAATGGTGTGGGTCTGAAGGATGTACTTGCCGATGGTGATGTGTCGCCCCGGGTCGCCGTCGCGGAACAAGTTGGAGCCGAGCAGGATAACCGCGTAAAAAGTTAGGATGAATAGGATGTCTTGCAGGCGGGGGAGCAGAAAGTTGACGAGGGAAGGGGCTCTCTTCATGGGGTAATTTTACACGAGAAATTGTTCGGGTATAAAAAAATGCGACGAACCTTTGTGTGTTCGTCGCATCCCTGCCATTTCGGTTTCGCTTTACTCGCCCAGGTAGTCTCTCAGTTTCCGGCGGATGGTGGGGTGACGCAAACGGCTGAGCGCCTGCGCCTCGATCTGGCGGACGCGCTCGCGCGTCACGCCCATCTTGCGGCCAACTTCTTCGAGCGTATACGCCTGTCCATCCAGCAAGCCGTAGCGCAGTTGCAGGATGCGCACTTCGCGCGGCGGCAAACCGTTCAATACTTCGCCTAAGTGTTCGCGCAAGAGGTTATATGTAGCGGTGTCGTCTGGCGGGGCAGCCTCGTCGTCTTCGATGAAGTCGCCCAGCACCGAGTCCTCCTCGTCGTCGGTAGGCGTTTCGAGTGAGAGGGGACGGCGTGCCACCTGGATCATGTTCTCGACCTTCTTGGGCGGGACTTCCAGCGCGTTGGCCAACTCTTCGACCGATGGATCGCGTCCCAGCCGTTGGGTCAACTGGTGCTGGACGCGCAAGAGCTTGTTGATCTGGTCGCCCATGTGCACCGGCACGCGGATCGTGCGTCCCTGGTCGGCGATGGCGCGCGTCACGGCCTGGCGGATCCACCAGGTGGCGTAGGTGCTGAATTTGTGTCCGCGCCGATAGTCGAATTTTTTGGTGGCGCGGATCAGGCCGATGTTGCCCTCCTGGATCAAATCCAGAAATGGCACACCGCGCCCCATATATTTCTTGGCCACGCTGATGACCAGTCTCGAGTTGGCAGTGATGAGATGTTCGCGAGCGGCCCAGCCGTCCTCGATCATGCGACGCAGTTCCATGCGGCGGCGCGGGCTGACCTTGCCGCGCGCCAGTTCCTCGCGGGCCATACGCCCATGCTCGATGCGCTGGGCGAGTTCTACTTCCTCTGTAGCAGTGAGCAGCGGCACGCGGCTGACCTCTTTCAGGTACAGGCCGATGGTATCGTCGGTGTCAATGTTGGCAAGGTAGTCGTCGAGTGAAAGCTCAGGCTCGACCTCTTCAGCCGCGGCTAGCTCTTCTTCGGGGGGTTCACCGGTAGGAATATCTTCCACAAAGGGAATGCCCGCGCTCAAAAGTGCGGCAAAGGCCTCCTCCAATTGCTCGACATCTTGCTCAGCTTCTGGAAAGAAATGCAGGATGTCATCAATGGTAACATAGGTCTTCTGCCGGCCTAATTCGATCAGCCGAGCGATGGCCG
>CAYZIQ010000043.1:5278-20583 GCA_964478375.1 uncultured Chloroflexus sp.
TCAATGGTAACATAGGTCTTCTGCCGGCCTAATTCGATCAGCCGAGCGATGGCCGGATATTCTTCTTCCTCAACAATCAGTAAGGGATTTTCCATCATTGTTTACAAATGCCAGATATCCTATTTGTGGTTTGTTTTCTTTCAACAGAATACTCTCTTTTGAGGCAAAAATCAACACCCTTTCATAATTATGTGTCATGAGAGAACGTCCCGCTGGCTGGGTTCGAGCCAGTTTTGGCTATTGATGGGCAACCTGCGGGACGGTTGAATTACGGTGTCGCGGTGATGGGGACGGAAGTTTCCGTCGCTGGAAGGGGTGTAGGTGTCGCGCGGTAAGGCGGGTTCTGCAAGAGCTTCAGCACGGCGTCAATTGCGTCTTTGCTGATAACGTAAATCTTGTCTTCTAGTTGAACGTAGTCCCCGCTGTTCGTCGGTGTAAGACTGCCAACTTTCAGGACCTGCTGCCGGCTGCCGGAAAATTCGAGCGAAATCGTGTCCGCAGGCGGGTTCAGGCCAATGGCATCCGGCGATGGTGAAGTTTCCAGTGTAGTCAATATGCGGAGGGCAAAGAGCTGGGTTTCGGCTGCCTCGGCCCTGGACTGGTCGGCAGCAGCCGATTTGGGCTTCGTGATTGCCCAATTGCCAGCCGCATCGCGTTCCATCTGAAAGATGTTTCCTTCCGCGTCCGTGATGACGACTTTGATCAGGGTGTCGTTGCCTTTAGTTATCAAAAAGCTTGTCTCTGTTGCCGTCGGCGTTGGCGTTGAAGTGGAAAAGCGCAGGGGATGGGCTTTCAGGTAGAAATAAGCGCCAATGAACACTGCCAAAACAGCCAGCAAAATCCACGTGGATCGCTTGATCATAAGTTAACCTCTTGATCTGCGCACCAGCCAGGAGGCAATGCCGCCACCGATGACGATTCCAGGCAGGATGATGACGAACATCAACGCGATCAGCCCCAGCGTCAGTGAACTCGGTGGGTTCAGCGAACGGGTGATTGCCTGCGGTGTGGTCAGGCTAAGCTGTTTTTCTTGACCGGCGGCCCAATCAACGGCGTTGATGAACATATCGCCATTGGCGTACTGGCCGAAGAATTTATCGCTGGCGAAGTCCGAGTCACCAAAGACCACGATGCGGCTGTTGGTTGTCGTATCCTCTACGGAGGCAGCCAGCACGAGCGGCCCGGCTATGTCTGCTTTGGCGTCGTATCCGACCTGGCCGCTGGCTTGAAGAGATGAAAAGTCGGTTTCGCCCCAGGAGGCTTGCGTGGTGGTGATCAGCGCTACAGGCGTTATGGCTGCCTGGCTATCAATCGTGAGACTGCGCGCCGCGGGGAAGAAGGACACCAATCCTTGTAGTTTCTCGGTGACAGGACTGTTTCCATAACTGGCGGCTACGGCATAGAGTGGCTGGTTGGAGCTTGTGTCAATCACGATGTCGTTGTTGAGCGTGATGCCCCATTTCGTAGAAAGGTAATCAGCCAGCGGGTCTGGTGTGTCATCGAATTGAGTCGTTGGAATTGGATCCTCCAGGACAACCAGCGCGCCGCCTTTGGTGACGTAATCTCCCAGCATGGTCGCTTCGTCAGCCGTGATCGGTTTCAACGGCCCAGCGATGATGATGGCTTTGGCATCCTCCGGGATTTTGTGCTCGGCGAGCAGGTTCAGGGTCTTGACAGTGTAGTTCTTGGCCTCTAGCGCGGATTTGACGCTGGCGTAGGCTGTGTCGGCTGATTGTTCGATGTCTCGTTCACCATGTCCGGTCAAGAAATAGATTACCCTTTGTCCGGGATTGATCAGGCGGATCAGCGCGGCGGTAATATCCTGCTCCGATGCATACGCAACGATCTCGTGCGCCTCTCCCATTTGCAGGTAGATCTTCCCGTCGCCAGAAATGCCAGCTTGTTGGGCAAGAACAGGGTTTTGATCGGGGTCAACAAATTTATAGTCGAACTTTCCGCCTGCACTGGCTTTGTAGTTCGCCAGCAGCTTTTCAGCAGTAGTCGCCGGGTACTGCGAGGTAAAGAACGCGGTAGCCTGGACCGTGGTGGGGAGCGATTTCAATACATCCAGTGTTTCGGGTGCCAGGGAATTAGATTTATCCTCGGTCAGATCGAGCGGTTTCACAGTACTCTGGTAAACGATCAAGTTGATCACCACCAGGATGCCGATGGAGGCGATCAGCATAACGGTCGCGTTGCTGCCGTAACGCGCCTGACGACCGGTCAGGAATTCGCGCACGCGCTGCGGATCGAGCAGGGCGAAGAGGGCCAAACCGAGGATGGTCACACCTGCGCTGATCAGCAGGAACAGGTTGAGCTGCTTGGCATTGGGGGGCAGGTACAGCCCTGCCGAAGCCAGGAGTTTGAACGCCAGAAATACCACCGTCGCCAGCAGCGCAACACCGGCGAGCCAAAGCCCGATGGGGGCAAATTGCCTGGCAGTGATCTTCTTTTTGGAGGTTTTTGACTTAGCCATTATCGCCACCTTCTTATTTCAACCGCAACTGTACTCAGCAACAAACCCAATGCGGTCAGACTGAGAGGATAAACCACATCGGAAAGTGCAATTGATCCGCTCAACATCGAGTTAAAGCGGCCATTCAGATCCAGGTAAGTGAAAAGACTATTGAAGAACCCGCTCGTGATGACGTAGGTTGGCAAGCGGATGAGCCACCAGAAGAGAAGCAGCACCGCGAGCGTCGCGAAGAAGGCCGCGAACTGGTTGCTGAAGAAAGACGACATTGCAGTCCCGAGGGCCAAAAAGGAGGCAACCAGCAAGGTGATGGCCACATAACCGGCGATCATGATGCCCTGGTCAATGCCAGGGCTGGTTAGTTTGTTGAGCACAACGGGGTAAAGCAGGGTTATGGCGATAATGGTCAGCGTGAATAGGAAAGCTCCCAGCCATTTTCCGATTACCAACTCCCCGTCTCTGACGGGGGCGGTAAGCAAAAGCTCGAGGGTGCCCATGCGCTGTTCGTCGGCCAACAGGCGCATCGTCAGGGCTGGAGTCGCAAATAAGAAGATCGTAGCCATAGGCCCGATGATGATGCTGATGTCGGGTGCAGTAGCCCCGTACATGAGCGCCTGGTTCGAGACGTAGTAGAGCACGATGACAAAGTAGATTCCGATCACCAGAAGTACAGCCAGAGCTACAATGTAAGCGATTGGGCTGATAAAATAATGCCGGTACTCTCGGCGAGCGATTGTCCAAATGTTGCGCATGGATTACTTCTCCTTCGTGTTATCGCGCGTCAGTTCCAGGAAGATCTCTTCCAGGCTCATTCCAATCGGACGCAATTCCAACAGATCGTAGCCAGCCTCGACAACGGCCCTGGCGACCTGTGGACGTACGTCCCGGCTCGGCGCGAACTGGAATTCCACCGAGCCATCCGGTTGTGTTTTGACGTTCTGCACCCCCTCAATCTCGGCGATCTTCGGTGCGAGTCCGTCCGCGTCGCCCTTTACGCGCAGGACGGAACGCTCCGCGCCGACCAGCCGCGCCTGTAAGTTCTCCGGCGAGTCTTCGACCACGATGTGGCCTTTGTTGATGATGAGCACGCGGTCGCAGAGCGCCTGCGCTTCGGAAAGGATGTGTGTGGACAGCAGGACGGTGCGCTCTTTGCCGATCTCGCGGATGAGATTGCGGACTTCTACCACCTGGGCCGGGTCCAGGCCGATGGTCGGCTCGTCCAGGATCAGGACCTCGGGCTTGTGCAGCAGCGCCTGGGCCAGGCCGATCCGCTGGCGCATCCCTTTCGACAGCGCGCCGACGTAGCCTTCGGCGCGCTCTTCCATGCCAACCATTTCGAGCGCCTCATCCACCATATCTTCTGCATTGGGGAGGTGGCGCAGGTCGGCCATGAACTTAAGATATTCGAAGACGGTCATATCGGTGTACAAGGGTACTGTTTCGGGCAGGTAACCGACGCGGCGGCGCACTTCCAGCGATTCGGAAATGATATCGTAACCAGCCACATTTGCCGATCCAGAGGTGGGAGGCATGTAACCGGTCAGGATGCGCATCGTGGTCGTCTTGCCGGCGCCGTTCGGGCCCAGGAATCCGACCACTTCACCCTGCCTGGCCTCGAAGGTCAGGTTTTCGATCGCCCGACGCGTGCCATAGTCTTTGGTGAGTCCATCAACACGTATCATTCGGTCTCCTTATGACGAAATAAACGGCACAGCAGCCCGAGGCAGCAGTGCCGGGATAGGACAATCTCTAACCGCCTAACACTATACAATAATTCGAGGGCGAAAGTCAAGTGGTTTGTAAAACTCTAATCAAATGCTAATCTTATGTCTTATCTTATGTCTTACGCCCAAAATTCGGGTGTTCTTCTTAACTTTCGTGGCGCACTGATCATTTTTGGTGCTTCGTTTTGTTTGACTTTTCAACATGTGTTAGGTAAAATTTGGCGAGGCGGCCCACACGCCAAGGCGTCTGGGTCGTTTTCTTGAAATCATAATATCTTCTCAACAAGAAGGGGAAATATGGAGGGGTGTGCGGGCGGCGAAGCCGCCCGCACACCCCTCCATCCTCCGATCTGTTGAGATAATACAAAGCATACTCGCTACAGGAGGATACATGAACATACTTTGGCTCGGCAGCCGTCATGGGCTGAACGCGTTCGAGCAAATCGCCATCTTGGGGGTGGTGTTGACTGCGTTCATCAGTCTGCTCTACGCCTGGCTTTTACGCGGCAATGTCCTCAAGAAGGATAAAGGCACCCCAAAAATGCAAGAAGTCTGGAATGCTATCCGCATCGGTGCGGACAGCTACCTGAATCGCCAGTTGCGCACCATTTTGCCGCTGATTGGGGTCCTGACGGTGGTCCTTTTCTTGAGCGTTTACATCGTACCGCCAACCAGCGAGGCCACTGATGAATTTGGCAAGAACGCCCAAATTATCGTCGCAATTGGCCGGACGATCGCTTTTATTATGGGCGCATCGTTTTCCTTGCTTGTCGGTCAATTGGGCATGCGCATGGCCATCCAGGCTAATGTTCGCTCTGCATCCGCCGCTCGACGCGGTTTCAATGAATCGCTCTCCATTGCCTATTATGCCGGTACGATCACGGGCATGTTGACCGATGGTCTGGGGCTTTTCGGCGGCACGCTCATCTTTATCTTGTTCGGCAAAGCAGCTCCGGATGCGTTGCTCGGTTTCGGTTTCGGCGGCACGCTGTTGGCCTTGTTCATGCGCGTCGGCGGCGGTATTTATACCAAGGCCGCGGATGTCGGTGCGGACTTGGTGGGCAAGGTCGAGAAAGATATCCCCGAAGATGACCCGCGCAATGCGGCGGTTATTGCCGATCTGGTCGGCGACAACGTAGGTGACTGCGCGGGTATGGCAGCAGATATCTTCGAATCTTACGAGGTGACGATCGTCTCCGGCCTGATTTTGGGTCTGGCGTTGATGGCAGTTGACCCGACCCACAGCCTGAAGTGGATCGTCTACCCGCTCATCATCCGTGCCATCGGCGTGATTTCTTCCATTCTGGGCACGTTCACGGTACCGATCTGGGAGAAATTTCCCATCAAGTTCATGCGCGCGCATGATGCAGAAGAGGCCATGTTCCGTTCGTATGAGGTGTCCAGCGTCAACACGGTCCTGTGGTCGTTCCTGCTTGCCATTCTGTATTGCCACGACTGGCGCATGGCGATGCTGACATCCATCGGCGTTGGACTGGCAGTGGTGTTCAACCCGTTGACCTCGTACTTCACCTCAACCAAACGCGCTCCTGTCAAAGAAATCGTGGAGGCTACCAGGACCGGTCCCGCGACCACCATCCTATCAGGTCTTTCTGTCGGGATGGAGTCGAGTGTGTGGGCTTTGGTTGTGATTGCCATCAGCTTTGTCTTTGCCTTGCTGTTGTATGGTGGTGAGGCACACCCAACTTACGTGTTGTACGCCGTCGCCATGATCGGTATCGGCATGTTGAGCCATACCGGCAACAACGTCGCCATGGATTCCTACGGTCCCATTTCCGATAATGCCAACGGCATCGGTGAGATGGCTTGGCATGATATGGATGACTCCGAAACCAGGAAAGCGCGCCAGATCATGGCCGACCTGGACGCTGTCGGCAATACAACCAAGGCCATCACCAAAGGCGTAGCAATTGCCTCAGCGGTCATTGCTGCGGTCAGCCTGTTTGCCTCGTACATTACCGATGTGGGACGCGTTCAATTGCAATTGGGAATGCCTGTGCTGGATGCCATTCGAGTTTCGGAGACGAAGGTGTTCATTGGTTTGCTGCTGGGCGGGGCGCTGCCGTGGTTGTTCTCCTCGCTGTCCATCCGCGCCGTCAGCCGCGCCGCCAGCCAGATCGTCGAAGAAGTGCGCCGCCAGTTCAAGATTCCTGGCATCATGGAAGGCAAGGTTCGGCCCGATTATGCCCGGGTAGTTGGCATTTCCACCGCTTCGGCGCAAAAAGAACTTGTCCCGTTGGCAGCCATCGCGGTGCTCATGCCGCTGGCCATCGGCTTGATCCTGCAGGTCGAAGCCCTGGGTGGTTTCCTGGCGGGTATCATTTTGAGCGGACAATTACTAGCTGTCTACATGGCCAATGGAGGCGGCGCCTGGGATAACGCCAAGAAAGCCATCGAAGACGAGCCGCGTGATCTGCAAGCCAACACTGGCAAAGGCTCCGAGCGGCATAAGGCGGGTGTGGTCGGCGATACGGTCGGCGACCCGTTGAAAGATACTGCTGGCCCGGCGCTGAATCCGATGATCAAAGTGGTCAACCTGGTGAGCTTACTGGCTGCACCGGTCATCGTCAAATACAGCACCACGCAGAGCGGCTTGAGCCTGGGTACTATTCTTGTCGCCGTTATTTTGTTGATCGGCGTTGGCTGGGCAATCCGGCGTTCAAAGGCACCTACCAAGCCATTGGATGCCGCGTAGGATAATATTGCGAGGAGTTACGCAGATGGAAAGGGTACCGCCCCCCCCTGCCACTCTGAAATGCGCAAGTTCTAATTGTGAAGATTCCCCTTCCCCAAGATTCGGGGAAGGGGAAAGGATGGGGACTAGCTGATTTGCTGCTGTGGATTAGAGATCCCTTATTATTTCATGTACTTGCACAGACTCGGTGCGCCCACGGATTGCCACTGCTCCGATGCTCTTCATTGTGAAATATCCTTGGACGGCCTGGTAGGTGAGAGGACCGACGAGCAGACGATTGGGTCGTGCCAGCGCCTCCAACCGTGATGCCACATTTACCGTATCCCCCAGAACCGAAAGCTCGACCCGCTCCTGTGTGACCACGTAACCAGCCATGACTGGCCCGGTATTGACGGCCACACCGACTTTGATGGGATTGCCTTCGTTGCGATAGCCTTCCTCCAGCCTTTTTAGCATTTTTATCCCGGCCTCCACCGCGCGCTTTTCTATGTTGGTTTTTTCGCCAGAAATGCCAAAGACGGCCATTATCCCGTCGCCCAAGTATTTGTCAATCAAGCCGCCATGTGAGAAGACGATATCTGTCATGTCTTGATAGTATTGATTCAAGATTTCTCCGAACCGTTTCGGACCGAGTTTCTCCGCCAGTTGCGTGGAGTCGGCGATATCGGCAAACAGGACCGTTGCCATTTGCTCGCTCAATTCGGGCAATTTGCCAGTCTTGAGATAGCTATCCAGCATCGTGTGGGCGTCGGCCGGTGGTAGGAAGCGCTTGAGCAGTTGGTGGATTTTTTCCTGATCTTGCAGCCTTTCAGCCATGTGCACGCGTTCGATAGTCAGGGCAGCCAGATGTGCAACCGCAACCGCCATGTGCAAATCGTTCTTGTCCAGCAAACGCCCCTTGGCAGAGGTGTTGTAAAGGTAGATGAGGGCCATCACCTGGTCTTCCAAAATGGCAGGGACACACATCAGTGAGCGGATGTGTAGTTTCCCCGCGCTTTGGCTGATATCTTGGGTTGTGCTAACTGTCAAGTTGGGAATGAAGATTGCTTCGCGCTGCTGGACAGCACGTTTCGCATAAGTAGTTGGAAAACTCAGCCCGGCGAAATCCTTGAACTGGTGAGGCAGGAAAATGCCGCACTTTTCGACGCCCAGCGAACGTTGCATGAGCACAGCGATCTCTCTCAACGCCCCTTCGATGTCGAAGACCTTGTTCAGCCGGTCAATGATCTCGTAGAGCAGGATGGCGTGCCGGTCGAGCGACTCGAGAACTATGGCCTGTGAAATGGAAAGGCTCTCGGAGATCTTGCTGGCCTGGGTTTCCTCCGCTGGGCGAGCGAGGCGCAGCTCGTGAAAACCGATGCGGATGGCGTCGTCTGGCCTGAGCACGTATGGTTTGGTGGGGGGCAGCCGCTGGCGGTTGACATAGGTGCCGTTGGTGCTTCCCAGGTCGGTGATGACGACGTGGCGGCCGGGTGTGTCCATTTGGATTTCGGCATGGACCCGGGAAACCTGGTTATCGCTCAAGGCAATGGCGTTGCCTGGGTCGCGGCCAATGCGCTGCGCACCTGGCTTCAGGATATAATCGCGCGGTTCAGAAACAGGGGAACGGACGGTAAGAAGCCACATCATCGGGCACTCTGCTGAACGGTCGTATGTTGATTATAAAGCCTTTCTTGTATGAGTAGCTGATGGAGTTATTTTCGTTGCATAAGCTCCCACGTCGCGTTGGAACCTATGTTGGGGTTGAAATTGGGGTCGTCGGTGACAATGTATTCGCCCAGGGCATTGGACCAGGCATGACCATAACCGCCGGGCAGCTCTACGTCCCGTCCAGAAAGAGGGTCACTATATTCGTCTACCCCACGGATGGCTTGGCTGAACTGGTTGGACAGCCGATCCATCGTCGCCTGCCGCTGGTTGTAGGAGTCCATAATCATATCGCTGATCTGGCTATTAGTCTGGCTGATGATGCGGCTGAGCTGCCCGACGTGCTGAATCTGCAAGACCATGTCCATCATTCCCAGCATCACCGGCATCGTCATCCGGTTGACCTCCACAACGCCGAAGATGTCCTCTTCCACATCCTGAGAAGCGCTGGGATAGCGAATGCGTACCCGGCCCCCGTCTGCCTCGGTTGGCGCAGAGGGGGCGTTGATGCTCCCTGCTCGTAGGGTTTTCGGCGGGTCGGGGAGATGTTCTCGTGCGATGATCTGCAGGCCGGGCATCTGTCCCCGATATCGGGGGATGACCATCTCCTGGAGGGCCTGGAGCGCCTGTAGCGGCGGCCGGACCTCATTCCCAAAGTAAAAGCTGCCGAGTGGACGCCGCCCTCGAACTCCCACGTCGCCGGAATCAGCAGGCGAAAGGCTTCGATGCCGATCCCCTGCTGGTCAATGCAGGTGACAGTCTTGAGATGGACTCCCCAGCCCCCGGTCGCGCCAGCCTTCGGGGAAACCTGTCGCACCAGAGAGGTGCCACAGTAGGCGCACGTCAGGCGTTGATCGCCAACGGTCAGCGGCGCACCGCACTGCGGGCAATGCTCGGAAACAATCGCTGACGAGCCCATGATCAACCTCCTCACCAAATTATACTAAGAATCTGCGGGAGGATTCGTATACTTCCTCTGCCACTCGAATAGCTTATTCAACGCCTCGATGGGCGACAGCGCATTCACATCCAGCCCCTTCAACTCATCCAGCAGCGGGCTGGTCTCGGGGAAAAGAGCAACCTGCTGCGCGGCCTGCGGGTTGATGCGTACCGCCTGGCCGGAGGATTTCTCCAGCTCGCGCATGATCTCGCTGGCGCGCTGGATGACCGGCCTCGGCAGCCCGGCCAGTTGTGCCACGTGGATGCCGTACGAGCGGTCTGCGCCGCCGGCGATGATCTTGTGCAGGAAGACCACCTTGCCCTCGGCCTCGGTCACGGCGACGTTGTAATTGCGCACGCCCGGTAGCAGGTCTGCAAGCTGCGTCAGCTCGTGGTAGTGGGTGGCGAAAAGCGTCTTGGCGCGCAGTTGGGGGTGATTGTGGATGTACTCGACCACTGCCCAGGCAATCGAGACACCGTCGTAGGTGCTGGTGCCGCGCCCGATCTCGTCTAGGATGAGTAGTGACCGCTGCGTCGCGTGATGCAGGATATTGGCCGCCTCGATCATCTCGACCATGAAGGTGGACTGCCCGGCGTGGATCTCGTCCTGCGCGCCGATACGGGTGAAAATGCGATCCACCAGCCCGATCTTTGCCGAAGCCGCAGGGACGAATGAGCCGATCTGTGCCATCAGCACGATCAACGCCGCCTGCCGCAGGTACGTGGACTTGCCCGACATGTTCGGCCCGGTGATGACGCGCACGATCTCGCCCTTTTCGATGATGACGTCGTTGGGGACGAAACGCTCGGTTTGCAGTGTTTGTTCGACGACCGGATGACGGCCTTCGCGGATGTCCAGCACGTCGTCTTCCCGGACCTCGGGCCGGCTGTAGCCGCCCAGAGCCGCGGTCTCGGCCAAGGCGGCGCGCGCGTCCAGGTTGGCCAGCGCACGTGCCGTGTCCAGCAAGCGTCCGGCGGACTTCGCCAGCGCGGCGCAGACCTCGCGGAACAGTCGCAGTTCGATCTCGCGGATGCGTTCCTCGGCGTTCAACACCAGAGTCTCGTACTCTTTCATCTCCGGTGTGATGTAGCGTTCGGCGTTAACCAGTGTTTGCTTGCGGATGTAATCGGACGGCGCTTTGGCGGCCTGTCCGTGAGAAATCTCGATGTAGTAGCCGAATACTTTGTTATAACCAACTTTGAGCGTTTTGATGCCGGTGCGTTCGCGCTCGACGGCCTCCAGGTTGTTGATCCATTCCCTTGCGTGTTTGGAGGCCTCGATGACCCCATCCAGCTCTGCAGAGTAGCCGGGGCGGATGACGCCGGTGTTTTGCAGCGTGGCAGGCGGGTCGTCGGCGATGGATTGCTGGAGGAGGGTCAGTTCATCTTCGCAGAGTGACAGGTGACGTGTGACGTGTGACAAGGGCAATGCCTCGTCACTTGTCGTCTGCAACACTGTCGGTAATCTCAACAATGTTTCTCTCAATGCCACCAGATCGCGCGGCTGGGCGTGCCCGGAGAGGATGCGGTTGGTCAGGCGCTCCAGGTCGGCCAGCGGTTTCAGCGCGGCGCGTAATTCGGCGCGCATCATCGAGTTTTCGAAGAAGAATGCCACCCCATCTTGCCGCTGGCGAATGCGACGGACGTCCAGCAGCGGCTGGTTGACCCATTGACGCAGCAAGCGTTTGCCCATTGGTGTGACGGTGTGGTCAAGCACACCGAGCAGTGAGCCTTTACTCTCACCGCGAAGAGTTTGCCCTGTGCTGCCGGGCTGAGCGAAGTCGAAGCCGTGTCGAAGGGTCTCGGTTAATTCCAGGTTGCGACGCGTGGCCGCGTCCAGCGTCATGAATTCGTTCAGGCTGTAGACGCGCAGGCTGGTCAGCAGATTGAGCGCCGTGTCCTCGGTTTCTTTGAGGTACTGGATGATTGCGCCTGCCGCCCGCGTCGCCAGCGGCATGTTTTTCAGCCCGAAGCCCTCCAGCGTGGAAGCACCAAAATGGGATAAGAGGGTTTCCTGGCATTTGCCCGGCTCGAAGCGCCAGGCAGCCCAGGGTGTGAGGTGTCCGGGGATGCCGTTGGGCAGAATGGCATTATCGGGATGGATGATCTCTGCGGGACGCAGGCGCGTCAGTTCGGCACGGACGGGTGCGAGAGCCTGCCCTGAGGTGCCAGCCGAAGGATCTGGCCCTGCATCGAGCTCAGTGGCGGCAAATTCACCGGTTGTGATGTCCACATAGGCAATGCCAGCCCGGAGTCTGACGTCAGTTCCCTTTGAGGGTGATAAGCCGGAGTCCAAAACCAGTGCGGCCAGGTAGTTGTTCGCATCGCCGGGCAACAGGCCGGGCTCCACGATCGTGCCAGGCGTGACCACGCGTACCACCTTGCGCGGGAAGATGCCTTTGGTGGGCTGGTCGCCGACCTGTTCGCAAATGGCAACGTGATAGCCTTTCTCGATCAGGCGCGCCAGATAATTCTCCACAGCGTGATAGGGGATGCCAGCCAATGGGGCACGCAGCCCTTTGCCGATCGGCCGCGAGGTCAGCACGATGTCCAGCTCGCGGGCCGTGGTCTCAGCGTCCTCGTCGAAGGTTTCGTAGAAATCGCCCAGCCGGAAGAAAAGGATGGCGTCGGGATATTGGCGTTTTATTTCCAAGTATTGCTGGCGGATGGGGGTCACGTCTTCGGACATGAAACAGATTTTACTCCGATTCCGATTTTGCAGTATTGCCAAAGTTGATATATAATCAAGCCACTATACTCTTTCGAAACGGAGGTTTCAAATGGCTGGTGTAACGTACGATCACGTCACGAAGGAATTTGGCAACGTTATTGCCGTCAACGATCTGGACTTGCAGATCGCGGACCAAGAATTCCTGGTATTCGTCGGTCCTTCGGGCTGCGGCAAGACGACCGCCCTGCGGCTGCTTGCCGGCCTTGAAGAGATCACCAAAGGCACGATCAAGATCGGCGAGCGTGTCGTCAACGACGTGCCGCCCAAAGACCGGGATATTGCCATGGTCTTTCAATCCTACGCGCTGTACCCGCACCTGACGGTGTACGATAACCTGGCCTTTGGCCTCAAGTTGCGGAAGACACCGAAGGAGGAGATCAAGCGCCGGGTCAAGGAAGCCGCTGATATTTTGGGCATCGGTGACTTGCTCAATCGCAAGCCGCGCCAGCTCTCCGGCGGTCAGCGGCAGCGCGTCGCGGTCGGCCGCGCCATCGTCCGCGAACCGAAAGTTTTCCTCTTCGACGAGCCACTCTCGAACCTGGACGCCAAGCTGCGCATCGCGATGCGCGCTGAAATCACCAAACTGCATCATCGTCTCGGCACTACATTCATCTACGTGACACACGATCAGATGGAAGCCATGACCATGGCCACCCGCATAGCGGTCATCAACAAAGGTCTTTTGCTGCAACTAGACACGCCTCAAAACCTGTATGACAGGCCGGAGAATATTTTCGTTGCTGGTTTCATTGGCTCACCGGCGATGAACTTCTTCAAGGCCAAGCTCCGCAAGAGTGACAGCAGATTGCAGGTCGATTCCGGCGATTTCACTGTACCGATTCCGGCTGAACGCGCCAAGAAGCTGCAGAACTACGTGGATCACCCGGTGATATTTGGCATCCGCCCGGAAGACATCTTCAACCCGGCCTACACCCCGCCTGGCATCCACGCCGAGAACGTCGAATCGAAGGTGGATGTGACCGAGCTGATGGGCAACGAGATCTTCCTGTATCTGGTCAGTGGGTCGAACACATACATTGCCCGCGTCGACCCGCGCACGAATTTTCGCATCGGTGATAAGGTGCAGGTGGCCTTCAATATGGACAACTTCCACCTGTTCGACCCCGAAACCGAGCTGGCGATCCACTGATCAGGGAAGCTCAAAAATTAACCGCCAGGCGCAGAAGCTCCTGGCGGTTTATTGTGGAGAAAATCATGGCATCCCGATATAAATTAGTATTGTTGCGCCACGGACAGAGCACCTGGAACCTCGAAAACCGGTATACCGGCTGGACCGATGTCGGGCTGACGGAGCAAGGGGTAGCCGAGGCGCACACTGCTGCCCAGTTGCTGCAGGATGGGGGGTACACTTTCGATATCGCTTATACCTCCGTCCTCAAGCGCGCTATCAAGACCCTTTGGATCGTGCTGGAAGATATGGGGTTGGAGTGGATTCCGGTGGTTAATGCCTGGCAGCTCAACGAGCGTCATTATGGGGCGTTGCAGGGGTTGAACAAGGCTGAAACGACAAAGGAATATGGCGAGGCGCAGGTTAAACTGTGGCGGCGTTCGTACGATGTCCCGCCGCCGCCGCTGGATTGGAACGACGAGCGCCATCCGCGCTTCGATCCCCGCTACGCGGGCCTGACCCGTGAGCAGTTGCCCGCCATGGAATCGCTCAAAATCACGCTGGAGCGCGTCCTGCCTTATTGGCACAGCACGCTTGCGCCAGAGATCAAGTCGGGCAAGCGCGTGCTGGTTTCCGCGCATGGCAACAGTATGCGGGCGTTGGTCAAGTATCTTGACAACATCTCGGATACAGACATCCCGGAGCTGAATATCCCGACCGGAATCCCCCTCGTTTACGAGCTGACTGCGGACCTCAAGCCGGTCACGCACTACTACCTAGCTGATGAGGAGACGGTCCGCAAGGCGGCCGAGGCGGTGGCTAACCAGGGGAAGGCGAAATAAGGCATTTGCCCAGGAACCAGGTTTCTTGCAGAAACCTGGTTCTTGATTTATCTGTTTGACCCTCTCGACCCAAGCCAGGCCACCACTCCGGCTACCAACAATGCCAGCAGGATGATCGCGGCGACAGAAACCATACCGGTCGAGGCGGGAATACCGGCTTTCGGCATCGGCGTAGCGGTAACTGGCGTGCTGGTCGGCGTCATGGTGGCAGTGGAAGTCGGCCAGAGGGTTGGAGTGGGGCGGCGGGTTGGGGTCGAGGTGGGCAGCGTGGGGGTAGGCGTAAAGGCCGGGCGGATGATGATCTTCTGGCCGGCGCGAATAACGGAATTGAGCTGCAGGTTGTTCAGCGTCAGAATATCGTTGAGGGGAACATCGTAAGCGATGGCGATGACGATCAACGAATCGCCGAGCTGGACGATGTGGATAATCGAGCCATCCGCGTTGGGTGTGTTGGGGATGATCGTGCCGGTGCTGACAACAGGAATTTGGGTCGGTGCTGAGGTACCTGGGGTGTAGGGGGCCGGCTGTCCGCCCGTGGAGAGGGCCGCATCCAGAGTGTAATAAACGTAGTTGCCTACGGTGGCGACGCCTGCCCCCACATCTCGGAGTGTGGAAGAGAGCATCGTGTTTTGGTGAGGCGCGTCGCCCATCCAGGCATTCACCGCCTCCTGTGCGGACAGGTTGTTGCCGGCAATGATATTCTCCGAATACCAGCCACCAAGTGAGAGATCTCCAGCAACAGCATATCCGGCTGCCAGTGCCCGCTCAAAAGGGTGGGAGCCGCCTGCGCCGTCATGAGTTACGGTGCCGATGGAAGCCTGATACTCAGAGTGGGCCTGGGTCACCGTCATCAAAATGGAATTTATTTGATAGGCCGGCAGGCCATAGTCAGTGCGCAGGTTGTTGACCGCTTCGATCAGTTCATAGGCGCTGGAAGCCTGGAGTGGTTGTGGCAGGCCGGCTTTGGCCCGCGCACTGGAAGGGAATGAGCAGGTTGTCAGCAGTAGGAAAAGGAGCGTGATGCCCAAGGTGATCAGTCTACGCATGTGGGCATTATACTGTGTGCGGGCACTTTTGCGGATAATGCGCAGGGAGTGCGGTGTTGCC
>CAYZIQ010000044.1:0-20463 GCA_964478375.1 uncultured Chloroflexus sp.
TCGCCGCCCACCCCGAAGATTACGCCTCGCCCTCCGGCTGGCAGGAACGCGCCGTGCGGGCGCTGACTTCCCTGGTGCCGCCCAATCGCCAGGGGCTGCTTTCCGAGCTGCTGTCGCCGGATGTGGAGCGCGATGCTGCGAGGGATAAAGCAGATGGGGGTGACGCGGAAAATGAGTGTAAGCAGGGAACAGATCACAGACGATTGGGATTTTGATAGAATGAATATCTGGATATACCCACCCATATTGCACATAGAGGCGCAATGCCGCGCTGATGCTCTGTTGGATAGTGAACACGATCGTCAGAACCCTGCGAGTGAGCCACCGAAGGCAGCATCACCCCGCTAAAGGCTACGTCTGGAGGCAAAGAGGAAAGGAAGGACCCGCGTCTTGGTGGCGTAGCAATCGTTGGGGTGACATCCTTTTCGGGGAGGGAAACCGAATCCACCTACACCAGCGTGGGTGAGATATACGGGGAAATGCCGCAAGCGGAGGTGTCAAAGTAAAAAGAAGTGGCTGAAATCGTGCAAAAAAAAAAAAAAAATAGATGTAGAATATACCCAATATTGGCCCGGAGCAGGCGGGCGCCGATGCCGCCCTTTACCGCGTCAGGCAGGTGGGACGCGACCAGATGGCTGTGAGCGAGGAGCTGGAGGGCTGACGATGGGAAGTGAAATCATCACCACCCGGACGGGCAAGGTAGGGCTGGGCGAGGATGGGATTCTGCGCGGCGTGAGCCTGTCCAACGCCCGGATGACGCTGGCGGACGCCCAAGAGAATATCGCCGCCGGTCACGCCGTGGACGGCGGGATCGCCAGGCCCGTGCTGATGGACATCCGGCAGATACAGGCCATTGACTGGCAAGCCCGCGCTTTCTTTGCCAGCGAGACGAGCGTCGCACACTCGCGTGCCGTGGCGCTGCTCATCGGCACACCGGTCAGCCGGATGATCGGGAATTTCTTCCTGGTTCTCAACAAGCCGCGGGTGCCATTGCGCCTCTTTACCGATGAAGGTGAAGCCATCGAATGGCTCAAAGGATTTCTCCCATGAAGGCATTGGAAAAACTCTGGGCGCGCCTGACCGAGCCGCATCACGCCATCCGCGAGCCGGAGAAGCGCGGACGGGCGAAATTGCTTGCGTCACTGGCCTTGCTTGCCACATTGCTGTGCCTGGTCTTTATGATTGTTGACCTGTTCTTCAGGGAGGCGAGTCCCGCTCACTGGCAAACCAGGGTCACGGCGATTTCGCTCGACTCATCGGTGGCGATCTTGTTTGCCGGGGTTTACGTCCTGAGTCGCACACAACACTATACACTTGCGGCGTTCCTCTTGGTGGGTGCCGCCTCTGGTTCGTCATTCCTGGCGCTCTTTTTACTCCCGCCGGATCCTTTGTTCCTTGCCTTTTTGCTCCTTGGGATATTGAGCAGCGGACTATTTCTTTCAAGGCGCGCGACAATGATCGTTTTCGGTGCCACTCTACTTGGACTGGCTGGGGTTGCCCGATTGTTCTCTTTTTCCAGGTTGGATTTGATCACGGCTCTATTCCTGATCATCTCCGTCACCGCGCTCGCACAAATTACGTATGTGTTCCATGAACAAGATCTCAAGCAAATCAAGCAGCAGGCACGCCAACTCGCCGAGAGCGAAGAAGATTACCGCAGCATCTTCGAAAACGCTATGGACGGCATCTTCCAGAGCACGCCGGGTGGTAAATTCCTGCGCGTCAACCCGGCGATGGCGCGGATTTTTGGCTATGTCTCACCACAGGAAATGACTGCCAGCGTGGGTGACATCCGGCAGATACTATATATTAATCCAGATAAGCGGGAGGAGTGGAAGCGTCTCCTGGAGGAGAATGGCAGCGCGATCGGTTTCGAGGTACAGGAACGCCACAAGGACGGCAGCGTCATCTGGACCCTCTCGAACACACATGCGGTGTGCGACGCGTGCGGCACGCTGCTTTATTACGAAGGTGTCCTCCAAGATATCACCTTGCGCAAACAGGCAGAGGAGGCGTTGTTCCGGCGGGCGGAAGAACTGGCAGCGCTCCAAGCAACGATGCTGGAGATCATCACCATCCACAATGTTAAGGATGTATTGCAGGCCATTGTCGAACGAAGCGTCGCTCTCCTGCTGGCCACCAGCGGCGGCCTCTATTTGTGCGATCCCGAACGGCAGGAAGTGCGCTGTGTGGTCAGTTACAATACGCCGCGCGATTTCACCGGCACGGTGCTGAAGTATGGGGTGGGTGCAGCGGGTGTGGTAGCTCTAAGTGGACAACCATTGATCATCGACGATTATAGAGCCTGGAGCGGCCGCGCCGAGGCGTTCGAGGAGGAGCAGCCTTTCGCGGCAGTGCTCAGCGTCCCGATGATCTGGCACGGGCAGGTCACAGGCGTGATCCACGTGCTGCGCAACGCGAATGTCGAGTGTTTCACCCAAGCAGATCAGGATCTGTTGACATTGTTCGCCAACCACGCCGCCATCGCAGTAGAGAACGCCCGCCTGCATGAGGCAATGCAGCTGGAACTGGAGCAACGCAAGAAAGCTGAAGAGGCGCTGCGCCTCGATGGACAAATCATGGCTAACATGGCGAATGGCGTAATTCTCGTACGCGTCAGTGACCAGGCCATCATCTTTACCAACCCACAATTTGAAACAATGTTTGGTTATGGGACCGGCGAGTTGATCGGGAAACATATATCAATAATCAATGCTCCCACCGATAAAAGCCCTGAAGAAATTGCGCAGGATATTATGAAAGCATTGAAGGAGGATGGTATATGGAAGGGCGAAATTCAAAGCGTAAGGAAGGACGGTACCACCTTCTGGAGCTATGCGAGCGTTTCCACCTTTGAACATGGAACTTATGGAACAGTCTGGATCGCAGCGCACCAGGATATCACCACCCGCAAGCAGGCCGAGGAAATGATACGAATAAGCGAAGAACGATTCCGCACCATCCTGAATGAATTGCAAGATGGCTTCTACGAGGTGGATCTGAAAGGAAACTTCACATTCTTCAACCCGGCTTATAGCCGCACGCTCGGTTTTGATGAGGAAGAAATGATGGGGTTGAATTATCGCAGTTATATGAGCCAGGAAACCGCCCAAGCTGTATATAAGACTTACAACAAAGTATACAGGACAGGAATCCCGCAGCAAGCTGTCAGCATGGAAATGATCCGCAAGAATGGAACTTATCGTTTCATGGAAACCTCCATTTCTTTGATCAAGACGGATGGCAAAATTGAGGGGTTCCGCGGCCTCGTGCGGGATGTCACCGAACGTAAGCGCGCCGAAGAGACTCTGCGAAAAGCCCACGATGAGTTGGAGGTACTCATCCAGAAGCGCACCGCGCAATTGGAGGCCTCCCTCAAAGCCCTCCGCACCAGCGAAGAACGGCTGCGTTTTTTGGTCGCCGCCAGCCCGGCGGTCATTTATACATCCAAGACATCTGGCGATTTCGCCGCGACATTCCTCAGCGAAAACGTAACAACACAACTCAGTTACACCGCGCGCGACTTTGTGGACGATCCGAATTTCTGGGCGAGCCACATTTACCCCGAGGACGCGCCGCGCGTCTTTGCCGGTCTGCCGCACCTCTTCGAGACCGGGCATCTTGTCCACGAATACCGCTTTCGGCACCAGAACGGCGAGTGGCGTTGGATGCGCGACGAAATGACGCTGGTGCGCGATGCGACCGGCGCGCCGCTCGAAATCATCGGCTGTTTGTTCGATATCACCGAGCGCAAAGAGGCGGAGGAAAAAATCACCGCTGCCCTCCAGGAGAAAGAGATCCTCTTGCGCGAGATACATCACCGGGTCAAAAATAATCTGCAGGTCATTTCCAGTCTGCTCAATCTTCAATCGGATTACCTCTCGGATGAACATGCGCTGCAAGTCTTCAAACAAACGCAAAACCGCCTGCGCTCGATGGCGCTCATTCACGACCAACTGCACACCGGCACCAACCTTGCCGCGTTGGACTTTGCCGGCTACATCGAAAAGTTGACCAGATACCTGTTCCAAACTTACGGGGTGGAACCGGATACGATTCGCTTACAGTTGGACATCGCCGGCATTGCCCTGCCGCTGGAAACTGCCATCCCCTGCGGTTTGCTCGTCCACGAACTGGTATCGAACGCCCTCGAGCACGGCTTTCCAAACCGCGCCGGCGGAAACCTTTGGATTCGCATGCGGCACAAAGGTGGACGCTATCGACTCGTCGTCGGCAACGATGGCGTCGCATTGCCGCAGGCGGTGGATATTCGCCATCCGTCGTCCTTCGGCTTACAGATGGTCAACTTGTTGGTGGAACAACTGAATGGGAGCATCGAGTTGGATCGCGCCCGCGGAACGGAATTCAAACTCGTGTTCCATGAAATAAGCTATGCGAAACGGGGGGGGGGTAAAAAGCGAGTGAGTTATGCAAGAGTAATGATACCGGATCGTTTGCTTTGTTGAATGGAGTTAACGATGCCAAAAACCAATCAACCTACCGCCAATGTCCTCGTCGTCGAGGATGAACGCATCACCGCCCGCGACCTTCAGCGGACGCTGCAGCGCGCCGGCTACCGCGTCCCCGCCGTCGCCTTTTCTGGTGAGGAGGCTGTGATCAAGACGCGCGAGCACGACCCCGATCTTATCCTGATGGATATTGTGATGCCCGGGGAGATGGACGGCATTCAAGCCGCGCAGGAGATCCACCAACAGCGCGACGTGCCGATCGTCTATCTCACCGCGTACGGTGACGCCGAGATCGTCGAGCGCGCCAAAACAACGGAACCGATCGCCTATGTTCTCAAGCCATACGACGAGCGCAACCTGCTGACAACCATCGAGCTCGCCCTGCACCAGTACATTTCCGCGCGCAACCGCTCGGAAGCGGAAATCCGCGCAAGCGAAGAGAAATATCGCTCACTCGTGGACAACGCCCTGACCGGTGTGTACCAGACCGCGCTGGATGGCACGATCCTCTTCGCCAACCCGGAACTGGCGCGCATGTTGAATTTCGACTCGCCAGCCGATTTGATCGGAACGAAGGTTTCCGAGCGTTACAAGAATCCCCAGGATCGCGCCCGCATGTTGGAAATCGTCAAGCAGGAGGAACAGGTGCGAAACTTCGAAGTGGAGCTGCTAACCAGGGAAGGCCAAACGCGCACCGTGCTGTTGAGCGCCCGGCTCGAAGATGGGACTCTCTCCGGTATGATCCGCGACATAACCGCGCGCAAGCAGGCTGAGGCGCAGAATCGCTTTCTTGCGAACCTGGTCGAAAGTGTGTCGGATGCAATCATCGCGATGGACATGTCGCAAAACATAATAAGCTGGAACACTGCCGCGGAAGCCATGTACGGCTGGAAGGAAGCAGAAGTACTCGGACGATCCGCAAAAGAAATCCTCGATACAGACTTTCTAAAAAATTCACGTGAAGCAGTGACGAAGCAAATCCTGGAACAAGGTTCTTGGAGCGGTGAGGTGCTGCAACTGCGCCGCGATGGAACGAGAATTCCAGCCTGGTCTTCCACTTCGCTTTACAGAGACTCGCAGGGCAAGCCACATGGGATCGTCGCGGTGAATCACGACATCCGTGAGCGCAAGAGGGCGGAAAAAGTTCAGGAAACAATCTACAAGGTTTCCCAGGCAGCAGTTACCACGGACAGCATGGATGAACTCTACCGTTCCGTCCACAACATCCTCGGTGAAATCCTTCAGGTGGATAACTTCTTTATTGCGCTATATGACCGCGCCAACGACCTGCTCAGTTTCCCCTACTTCGTAGATCAATACGATGAACCCACGCCTCCCCGTAGACCCGGGCGCGGCCTGACCGAATATGTCCTGCGCACCGGCCGGCCGTTATTAACCACTCCCGACATATTTGATCAACTTATCCAGCGAGGAGAGGTGGAGTTGGTGGGGACAAACTCCTTCGATTGGCTGGGAGTGCCCCTGAAGGTGAGTGAGCAGATCATTGGCGTGATGGTCACCCAAAGTTATACGGAAGAAGTTCGCCTCAGCCAGAAGGAATTGGAACTGATGGAATTTGTTTCCACGCAGGTGGCGACCGCCATCGAGCGCAAGCGCGCGCAAGAGGCGGTGCACCAGAGCGAGGCTCGCTATCGCTCGCTGGCAGAGAACTTTCCCAACGGCGCGGTCTTTCTCTATGACCATGACTTGCGCTATCTTGTTGCCGATGGTGCTTCGCTGCAAGCGGCTGGTTATTCGCCTGAGCGCATGATTGGACGAACGTTGCCGGAGGTGTTGGCCTCCAGCCCTAATCTGAATCGTTTGATCAAACTGTATCAGGCGGCATTGGCGGGCAAAACCACAAGTCTCGAAACTTACTCTGGTGATCGCAATTACGAGAACATTTCTGCACCTGTAAAAGATGAGAAGGGCGTGATCCTTGCCGGGATGGTGATATCGCAGGACATTACCGAGCGCAAGCGGGCGGAGCAGAACCTGCAGGAGAGCGAAAAGAAATACCGGTCGGTTGTAACCGCTATGGCTGAAGGCGTCGTCTTGCAGGAAGCCAGTGGCTTTATTGTTGCAGCAAATACGGCCGCAGAGCTCGCCTTGGGACTCACAATAGATCAAATGATGGGGCGCACTTCTATGGATCCGAGCTGGCGCGCTATCCATGAAGATGGTTCTCCCTTTCCTGGGGAAACTCACCCCGCGATGATTACATTAAAGACAGGCAGGCCATTGCAAAATGTGATTATGGGTGTTCACAAACCAGATGGTTCTTTGACATGGATTTCAATCAATTCAGAGCCGTTAATTTCCTCCGGAGAAAAATTACCTCATGCAGTTGTGACAACCTTTCACGACATCACCGAGCGCAAGCGCGCGGAAGAGCAGATCAAACGAAATGCAGCTCGCGCGGAAGCGCTCGCGCGCAACGCGGCGCGTCTCAATGCGCATCTCAATTTGGATGCCGTTCTGAAAACAGTCTGTGAAGAAGCATCCCGCGCGTTGAATGTACCCGCCGCTTTTGTCAATCTGTATAACAGCGAACACGACACGTTGGATTTTGCGGCAAACCTGGGTTTGCCGCCTGAATTCGTAAAGAGTTACCACTCGCCATCGCGCGCCCTCTATGACGAATATTCCAGGCGGCTGGGTCCCATGGTCATCATTCCCGATGTCCAGGCGCTCACCGACATTCCAAACACGGAGGCGTATGCCTTGTTGAACGTGCGCTCCGTCGCCAACGCTCGCATGCAGCGTGACCACCAATTGATCGGTGTCCTCAGCGTGCTGACGATTGACCAGCCGCGCGAATTTTCCGACGATGAGCGCGCCTTGTTCCAAGGTCTCGCCGACCAGGCTGCACAAGCCATAATAAACGCAAAATTGGTTCAGGATGTTCAGCGTCAGTTCGTAGAACGTAAAAAGGCTGAAGAAACGGTGCGTGCGATCCTTAACGCCACAACCGATTCGCTGTTCATGTTGGATACAGCCTATACCGTACTTGCCTTGAATGAAACCACCGCCCAACGATTGAACCGAAAGTCCGAAGAAATCCTGGGACATACCATTTCCGATTTTCTGCCCCCTTCACTCGCCCAAAAACGCAAGGCACAGATCGACGAGGTGGTTCACTCAGGCAAATCTGTTCGTTTCGAAGATGAACGTGCCGGAATGACATTCGAGAATAGTATCTATCCGGTCCTCGGTTTCGATGGCAAGGTCGCCAGCGTTGCCGTTCTTGCCCGCGACATCACCGAGCGCAGGCGTGCGGAGGAAATCATTGCCGATCAGGCAACGCAATACACCACCATGCTTTCAGTGGTTGACCAGGGTTTCTGGCTGGTAAGTGATAAGGGAAAACTGATGGATGTCAATAATGCCTACTGCAAAATGAGCGGATACACACGGGAGGAATTATTGACTCTGTCCGTCCCGCAACTGGAAGCATCCGAAGCACCCGAAGAAACAGCACGGCATATACAGGGCGTAATTGAAAAAGGGACAGATTCTTTTGAAAGCACGCACAGGGCAAAAGATGGAACCATATTCGACGTTGAGGTTACTGCTGCTTTTTGGAAAGAAAAGGGTCTGTTCTTTGTCTTCGTTAAAGATATCACCGAACGTAAGCAAGCTGGACAGGAAAAACAAAAACTCATCGCGCTCATAGAAAGTAGTGCCGACCTTATTGGCATCTCCGCACTCGATGGTCACGTACTCTATCTCAATCGAGCCGGGCAAGAACTCGTGGGACTTGGATCGAGTGAAGTTCAGTCCAAGGTGATATTTGATTTCCTTACGCCGGAGGACACACTCGCCCTACAGGAACAAATCATCCCTGCCGTTATGCAGAATGGGCGATGGAATGGTGAGACTCGCTTCCGGCATTTCAAGACTGGGCAGTCAATTCCGGTCGAGTTGAACGGTTTCATTATCCAAGACCCGGAGACACACCAACCTATTGCGATGGCTACTGTTAGCCGTGATATCACCGAGCGTAAAGAGATGGAGCGGCGCATTGCCGATGCGCTGAAATTCAATCAAACCATAATTTCCTCGTCTCCGTTTGGTATCACTGTCTATCTCGCCTCCGGCGAATGCATCTTGGCGAACGAAACGATAGCAAGGATCGTTGGTGGCACGCGCGAACAAATTCTCCAGCAGAACTTTAGGCACATAGCATCGTGGCAAAAGTCGGGCTTACTCCAAGCTGCCGAGGAAGCGCTGGCGAGTGGAACCGAACGGCGTCACGAGTTTCACATGCTGACGACGTTCGGAAAAGAGGCATGGTTAGATTGCCGCCTTGTTCCATTCAGTTCGGGTGGTGAGCAGCACCTGCTGGTACTTTTTGATGACATCAGCAAGCGCAGACAGGCAGAACAGTCGTTGCGTGAGAGTGAAGAACGATTTTCAAAGATTGTTCATCTCAGCAACACGGCAATTGCCATCGCAACACTTGAAGGTCCCATTATCGAAGCGAACCCACGCTTATCGAGTTTGACGGGCTTCAGTCGAGATGAGATTATCGGTCACTCGTCGTTCGAGCTGGGTCTTATCAGCCCAGAAACCCGTGAGAGATTAATCCAGCAACTCCGTAAAGATGGCTCAATAAATGATATGGAACTGGAGCTTCGACGTAAGGATGGTAACCCCCTCATTACTCTTCTCTCCATGCACATGATCGATCTTGGCGGCAAACGGCATGCACTGACGATGTTCCACGATATAACCGACCGCAAGCGGGCGGAGGAGTCCTTAGCCCTGCAAGCTCGCATCGCCAACATCGCCCTCACGGTCAGCGACGAAGAGATGTATAACGAGGTGTTGAAAGGGATCCTGGAGACCATGCAGAGTCCGTTCGGGGTTTTCGGTTACATTGACGAAGATGGGGCGCTGGTGGTGCCAACCATGACCCGACAGGTTTGGGACCAATGCAAAGTGACAGGGAAACCGATCCGATTTCCTCGCGAGACATGGGGTGACAGTAGTTGGCCCCGAGCACTCAGGGAGAAAAAGACGAATTACAGCAACGAGGTTTCGAACCGAACACCTGAAGGCCACGTACTTATTCAAAGACACATTTCCACGCCAATTCTGTTCCAAGGTGAAGTCGTTGGACTCTTCCAGGTGGCAAACAGAGAGGCAGACTACACAGAGGCGGACATCCACTTATTAGAAACGATCGCCGGACATGTCGCCTATCTCTTGAATGCACGCTTGTTGCGGGACCGGGCGCAAGAAGCCCTCCGCAAACTCAACGCCGAACTGGAACAGCGCGTCGCCGAACGCACCTCGCAGTTGCTTGCCGCCAACAAGGAGCTGGAATCCTTCTCCTACTCGGTCTCGCACGACCTGCGCGCCCCGCTGCGCAGCATTGACGGCTTCAGCCGGATATTACTCGAAGATTATGCTGGGAAGCTGGATAAGGATGGACAAGGAGCGCTTGAGCGGGTGCGCGCCGGTGCCCAGCGCATGGCGCGGCTGATTGACGACCTGCTTAAACTCTCTCGCATCACTCGCGTTGAAATAATCCGCGAGCAGGTCAATCTGAGCGAAATAGCGAATGCAATCCGGGTTGAGTTGGAAACCGTGCAACCGGAACGCCGCGTGGAGTGGGTCATTGCTGAGGGGGTTGCCGCGGAATGTGATCCCACCCTGGTGCGCGCCGTCCTGGAGAACCTGCTCGGCAATGCCTGGAAATTCACCGGCAAGCGGGAGAAGGCGAGGATCGAGTTTGGCGTGATGGCAGAGGGCATAGAGCATAGGGCAAAGAGCGAAGAACCCTCGGCTCTACGCCCTACGCCCTCGGCTGTGTACTTCGTGCGCGACAACGGCGCCGGGTTCGACATGGCCTACGCCGATAAGCTCTTCGGCGCGTTCCAGCGGTTGCATTCCGAGGAGGAATTCCCCGGCACCGGCATTGGCCTGGCGACCGTCCAGCGCATCATCCACCGTCATGGCGGGCGCATCTGGGTCGAAGGCGAGGTGGATAAGGGAGCAACGTTCTATTTCACGCTAAAAGGAGAACCATGATGCCCGACAAGATCATCCTGCTGGTCGAAGACAACCCCGATGACGAAGCGTTAACTCTGCGCGCCCTTAGAAAAAGTCACATTCTGAACAAAATCGTTGTGGCACATGATGGCGTCGAAGCGCTCGATTACCTGTTCGGCGTTGGCATGTACGAGGGTCGCGATACAAGAATACTGCCGCAAGTAATTCTGCTGGACCTGAAATTGCCCAAAATAGACGGTCTGGAGGTGCTGCGTCGCATCCGCGCCGACGAGCGGACGAAACTACTGCCGGTCGTCATCCTCACTTCATCGAAGGAAGAACGGGATATCGTTTCAAGTTACAGTCTCGGCGCCAACAGCTACATTCGCAAGCCGGTGGATTTCGACCAGTTCAGCGATGCCGTGCGTCAATTGGGCCTCTACTGGCTGGTGTTGAACGAATCGCCGTACCCGGAGGGAAGAAGGCATACGGGGTCGCTGCATGCCCGATGACACCCCCGTATTGTCATGCTGAGGCGTTCTGTGCCGACGCAAATCGTATCCAAAGGGTATCCCCTCGTAACGAGGAGACTCTTCGCTGCCCCTTCGCGAAGAACGCTCAGGGCTTCGGCTCAGAGTGACAGAAAGAGGAAATATGCCCACCCCCATCCGTGTCCTGCACATCGAAGACAACGAAGATGACGCCTTCCTCATCCGGCGCGAGCTCGAGCGCGGCGGCTTCGAGTTGGCGGCTTATCAGCGCGTGGAGACCGAGCCAGCCATGCGGGAGGCTATCGAGAAGCCAGATTGGGATCTCCTGATGAGCGATTATCAATTACCAAATTTCAATGGCTTGGAAGCCCTGAAGGTTTTCGGTGAATCCAACCTCGATATTCCCTTCTTCCTCATTTCCGGCGCGATCGGCGAACAAACCGCGGTGGCAGCCATGAAGGCCGGCGCGCACGATTACCTGATGAAGGACGACCTGGCGCGGCTGGCTCCGGCAGTCGAACGCGAGTTGCGCGACGCTGAAACGCGCCGCCAGAAGAGATTGGCCGACGAACGCTTTCGTGCCTTGATCGAGCATACCTCCGACCTGATCCTGGTGCTCAACCCGGACGGAACCGGCCGTTATGTAGGGATGGCACTGGAACGGCTGCTTGGATACAAGGAGGACCAAATGGTGGGAAAAAGCGTCAAGGATTTTATCCATCCCGACGATATGGCTTCAATCGCCAGCGCCATTGCCCTCTGCCTGAGAAAGCCAGAGCCAAAAGGACAGGTCGTGGAACTCCGCGTTCGCCACGCGCATAACGGGTGGCGCACCTTCGAGGCGATTGCCACGAACCTCCTTGACAACCCGGCGGTTGGCGGCATCGTGGTCAATGCCCGCGATATCACCGAGCGCAAGCGCGCCGAGGAACAGATCCGGCGCCAACTCGATCGCCTCGCCGCCCTGCGCACCATTGACCAGACCATTGCCAGCGTCCTCGATCTGCGCCTGATGCTCTCTCTCCTTCTTGACCAGGTGATTGCCCAATTACACGTGGATGCGGCAGACGTGCTGTTGCTCAATCCCCATACCCAGACCCTGGAATACGCTGCCGGGCGCGGCTTTCGCACCAATGCCATCGAGCGCTCACGCCTGCGTCTGGGGGAGGGTCACGCCGGGCGCGTTGCCCTGGAGCGTCGCACAGTCAGTGTTCATGACATGCGTACAGAGAAAGGGATCGTGCGAAGCAACTTGCTGGCTGGAGAAGATTTCGAATTCTATCACGGCGCGCCGCTCATCGCCAAGGGCCAGGTCAAGGGTGTGCTGGAAGTGTTCCTGCGCTCCCACCGCGAACCTGACGATGAATGGCTGAACTTCTTCGAAACCCTGGCCGGGCAGGTAGCCATTGCGGTGGATAATGTCACCCTCTTCGAGGGCTTGCAGCGCGCCAATCTCGAACTCGGCCTGGCTTACGACGCCACCATTGAAGGTTGGTCTCACGCTCTTGACCTGCGCGATAAAGAGACCGAGGGCCACAGCCAGCGCGTCACCGACAAGACAGTGGAAATCGCTCGCGACTTGGGCATGAGCGAAGAACAACTCATCCACGTACGGCGCGGCGCGCTGCTGCACGATATCGGCAAGATGGGCGTGCCGGATGGCATCCTGCTCAAGCCCGGAAAACTAACCGATGAAGAATGGGTCATCATGAGCAAGCACCCCCAATTCGCTTACGATATGCTTGCGCCGATTGCATACTTGCGCCCCGCTCTCGATATTCCTTACTGCCATCACGAAAAATGGGACGGCACCGGCTACCCGCGAGGCCTAAAAGGCGAGCAGATCCCGCTCCCGGCGCGCATCTTTGCCGTGGTGGATGTCTACGATGCTCTCACCTCCGACCGCCCATACAGCAAGGCATGGACGAAGGAGAAGGCGCTGGGATACATCCGCGAGCAGTCCGGCCATCATTTCGATCCCAGAGTCGTGGACGCATTTCTCGGGAAAGTGGCAAACATAGGATAACTATGTTCCCTAACTCATGCGGATTTTGCAGCGCTTGAATGATGAGCTGCCTGGAAGGAGAGAGACTATGACCACCGCGGCTGCAATTACTTATCCCACCATCCTGATCGTCGAAGACCATGAACAAATGCGCACGGCATTGCGTGAACTGCTCGCCCTGGTATTCAAGGGGTGTGCTCTGCTGGAGGCGTCCAGTGGAGAAAGCGCTCTGGCGATCGCTTTCAACCTGGCGCTGGATCTCGTCATGATGGATGTATCCCTGCCAATGATGAGTGGCATCGAGGCGACGCGGCAGATCAAGCGCATCTGCCCAAAGACGCAAGTGGTAATGCTCACCATCCACGAGGAGCCGTGCTATCAGGAGGAAGCCATGGCCGCCGGCGCCAGCGCCTACGTCTTCAAGCGGAAAATTGGCGCCGATTTGATACCCACCTTGGCCACCTTGCTCCATTCTGGCGAGGTCCATATTGCCTCGAGAAGGGCAGAGGGATTCATTCGGAAGTGCAATTGAAAAGGGGTGCTATGACCATCGAGTTCGACGACAAGGGAAAATATTACACCGATGTGGTCAAGAAGGTTGCCATCCCGGCGATCATCCAGACTGCCACCCTGTGCATCCATGGCAATATCCATGCCCGGCCCGATCAGCGGGTAACGGATGTGCTGGATGTTGTTGATAAGTTCCTGGCAGTGACCAACGTAACGGTATATTCACCGGAAGGACAGGTGCTCTACCGCGCCAGGTTCATCAGCGTCCAGCGCTCACAGATCATCTGGATCATTCCCGAGAGCGATCTCCTCGACACGAGCGTCAGGGCAGGTGAGCGATGAGCACAGGCGAGTCTCATACCAGCCCCAGCCTGGGAGGGCCGGAATATGGCCAGCTCAAGTCCTACCTGATGGCAGCCATCAGCCGCGATCTGGAGGCAGCCAATCCGCCAGCGGAGCAGCGTGCCGCCCTTGTTGCCAGGCGGCTGGCGGAGGCCTATGCCCAGATACAATCCCGCCTGCAACTTGCAGAAAATGTCAGACAGGCTCTTTTCCTGGAAATCCAGAATGAGATCCTTGGTTATGGCCCGATCCAGCCGTTGTTGGATGACCCGGCGATCTCGGAGGTGATGGTCAATGGTCCGAAGGACGTGTACATTGAGAAAGAGGGGCGTCTCACCCGGACCAACATTGTCTTCGAAAATAATGACCATGTGCTGCGGATCATCGATCGCATCATCCTGCCCCTCGGCCGGCGCGTGGATGCCGACAGCCCAATGGTGGATGCCCGGCTGCCGGATGGCTCGCGGGTCAACGCCATCATCCCGCCGGTCGCAATAGACGGCCCGTCCATCACCATCCGCAAGTTCGGCAAGGATAAATTGTCCATTAACCAGCTGATCAACTTCGGTTCGATCACCGCGGGCATGGCAGAGTTCCTGCGCGCCTGTGTGATAGGTAAGTTAAGTATTCTCATCTCGGGAGGCACCGGCTCGGGCAAGACCACGCTGCTCAACGTCCTCTCCAGCTTCATCCCGGCAGATGAGCGGATCGTCACCATCGAGGACGCAGCCGAACTGCGTCTCCAGCAGGATCACATCGTGCGCCTGGAAACCAAAGCAGCGAACGTTGAGGAGCGGGGCGCAGTCACGATCCGCGCCTTGGTACGCAACTCGCTGCGTATGCGTCCTGACCGCATCGTGGTCGGCGAGGTGCGCGGCGGCGAGGCTCTGGATATGCTCCAAGCGATGAACACCGGACACGAAGGCTCGCTGACCACCATCCATGCCAACTCGCCGCGAGACGCCATCTCCCGTTTGGAGACGCTGGTGATGATGGCTGGCATGGAACTGCCGCTCAAGACCATCCGTCAGCAGGTTTCCTCGGCGATGGACGTGATCATCCAGCAATCGCGCCTGCGGGATGGCACGCGCAAGGTGGTGGCGATCACGGAAGTGGGTGGCATGGAAGGTGATACGGTGGTGCTGACGGATATCTTTAAATTCGAGCAGACCGGGATTGACGGCGAGGGCAAGGTGCTGGGCCAGCTTAAACCCACGGGGCTCCGCCCGCTCTTCAGCCCGCGCCTGGAAGCAGCCGGCTTCAAGTTGAGCGCAACGATATTCGGCGCCACCCCTGCTGATATCCTGGCGGCCAACCGCCAGCGACGCTGAATTCACGAAGAAAGAAACCTCATCAATGGCCCAACCAAGTCTTACTCCCGAAGTGTGGATTTTCGGTTTTTCGCAACTTATCCATGCGCTGGTGGTTAATACGTTTGGTAGTTCCAAACTCATTTCAGGAGAATACCATGAAAGATTTCAAACCCCTTCTGGGAACCATGCGGCTCCCCTTCGTTATCCTTGCCCCGGCCTGCGTGCTGGTGGGACTGGGCGCCGCACTCTACACCCAGGGCAATGTCAACTGGTTCCACTTTGTTCTGACCCTCATCGGTGGCATCACCTCGCATATCTGTGTTAACGTTTTCAACGAGTATTACGATTTCAAGACCCGCCTCGACGAGAAAACACAAAAGACCCCGTTTAGCGGCGGCAGCGGCACGCTCCAGGCGCACCCCGAACTGGCTCCCGCGGCACTCACCACGGCCATTGTCGCCCTCGCCATCACCGGCCTGATCGGGCTCTACTTTGTTTTTGTGCGTGGCTGGTGGCTCCTGCCGGTGGGCATCCTCGGCCTGGCCCTGCTCTACGCGTACACCGTCTGGATGGCGCGCAACCCGGTACTGTGCCTGCTGGCCCCGGGTCTCGGTTTCGGTACGCTGATGGTCCTCGGCACGAACTTCGCCCTCACTGGTGTCTACTCCTGGACCGCGTTCGTTGCCTCGTTCATCCCCTTCTTCCTTGTCAGCGACCTGCTGCTGCTCAACCAGTTCCCGGATGTTGAAGCCGACCAGACCATTGGCCGCAAGCATTATCCCATCCTGATCGGCCGCCGGAAGAGCGGTTATATCTACATCGCCTTCCTCCTGCTGGCATACTTAGCGATCATCGTGAGTGTCATCCTGCACCTGCTCCCGCTGTTCAGCCTGCTTGCCCTGTTGACCCTGGTGCTGGCAGTACCGGTCATCCGCAATGTGCTGAAAAACTCCGAGAATGTGGCGGCGCTCATTCCCTCGATGGGTCAGAATGTGCTCATCAACTTGCTGACGCCGGTGTTGTTGGCGGTGGGGTTGTTTATCCATTAACCAAGGGTGGATCCCAAAACCCGCCAATCAATGTAGGATAATAGACTTGCCCTTCACTTGCACGCATCCACCTGAAAGGGTTCTTTTCGTGTCCCCCTAAGTTTGGCCATCAGGGGATTTTCGGTTTTACGCTCATGGTCATAGGCCAATCTACCTGATTTTCGGAATGCGCCGGGATGAAATCGCACCGTATTTTGGTCGAGTACCAATATTTCTGATGGTGCGAAATGCTCAACACAATTGATCATTCGCGCCTGGCGCCGGATGGTCCCCATTTCCATCACGACGGCAGTTAGGAATCAGTATCTAAGGGGGCTGGAAGGGTTAAGTATTATAGAGACGTAAATCGCGATCAAGGAAATCTATCATGGAACAAAGTATATTCTGGGCACTATTAGGTTTTATTGCCGGCAGTATCCCTTTTTCTGTCCTGGTTGGTCACATTTTTCTAAGGAAAGACATCCGTCTTTATGGCGATGGAAACCCGGGCGGGACGAACGCTTGGAAGGCCGGCGGATGGCGAATTGGCCTCTTGGCTGCGCTGTTGGATATTTCCAAAGGCTACCTGCCAGTTCATTTTGCTTGCCGATATGGCGTCTCAGGATGGTTTCTCGTCCCAGTTGCCTTAGCCCCAATCCTGGGCCACGCCTTCTCCCCCTTGTTGAAATTTCGCGGTGGGAAAGCCCTGAGTACTTCTGGAGGGGTATGGCTGGCCTTGGCAGGCCCCAAGATATTGATCGTGTATGCCCTGCTGACATTGCCGGTCCTGGCACTGCAAGTTGAACATGCGGTGGCTGCAAACGCCGGCATGCTTTCATTACTCGGTTATACCCTTTGGTTCGACCGCTCCCCCTATCTGGTGGCATTTGCCCTCCTCAATATGGGCGTAGTCGCCTGGAAACACCGCAAGGAACTCAGCTATCCCATCCAACTACGTCCATGGATAACCGATTTGCTTAGGAGAAGCGCATGAGCGACCTTTGGCATACCCATTATTTGGTTGTTGTTATATTTCTATCCCTCGGCCTGGTCACGGCCCTCCTAAATTCCCTGACGATGCGCCGATTCGACCAATTTCCATCCGTGTCCGAATATCCTCGTCTCTCTGTGCTTGTCCCAGCGCGCAATGAAATTCTCAATATCGAATCGTGTGTTACATCCCTTCTCAGCCAGGATTATCCAGCCTTCGAAGTGATCGTTCTCGATGATCATTCGACCGACGGAACTCTCCAGACCTTGAACAGGCTCGCCAAGGGGGAAAGCCGCCTTCGGGTCCTGACCGGTCAGCCTCTGCCTGAGGGCTGGCTGGGAAAGCATTGGGCCTGTCACCAGTTATATCAAGCAGCGACCGGCGACCTGCTGCTGTTCACAGACGCCGATACCCGGCACGCGCCAACGATGTTGCGGGACAGCGTCTCTGCATTATTAAATGGGGGAGCAGATTTGGTTACCGCCTTCCCGCGTGAGGAGGTCATCACTTGGGGCGAACGGCTGATCGTGCCGGTTATCAGCTTCGGCATTTTTTCTTTCTTGCCAATCTACCTTGTCCGTTCTCTGCGTTGGCCCTCTCTCTCGGTAACCATTGATCAGTTTATGCTTTTTCGTCGAACAGCGTTCGAGACTGTCGGAGGCTATCAGGCCGTTCGCAACCACCTCGTGGACGATGTGTCACTTGGTCGTAACATCATCGCGCATGGGTTCCAATGGCGTCTGCTGGACGGCACCGAGTATGTCACCTGCCGAATGTATCACAGCTTTTCAGAGGCGGTGGGTGGCTTCAGCAAGAATGTGTTTGCCTTCTTTGACTACCGTATCCTTCCTTTTTTCAGCGCGCTGGCGCTAATTGCCTTTGCCTTTCTCGAACCACCACTGGCGCTCATCTCTCGGTGGTTGAATATGCCAATGAGCTCTTTCCCACCCAATCTGGCAACGGTGGCAGTGATCGAATCTTATTTGCTTTGGCAAATCGCTTATCGGCGCTTCAAGTTTCCGGCTTATCTGGTCATTCTCTACCCGTTAAGCTTGGCATTGTTCATTCTGATTGCGTTGCGTTCGTTTGCCCTCGCCCTGACCGGCAATGCCACCTGGAAGGACCGGAGTTTGGATCGCGTGGCCGTGAGATGGTTATAATATCTTAGAGTTTGCTGAAACTCATCCGTGAGCAGTCCGGCAGGAAGTTTGACCCGCAGGTGGTCGCTCATTTCTTCCAGTTATTGGGAGAAGCCCTATGGTGACCTTGATTCCAACCTGTCTTGTCTTGGTGATTGGCAGTTATCTGCTTGGCTCTGTTTCCTCTGCAATTATTGTCACCAGGCTCTGGGTGCGAAAGGATATCCGTACACTTGGAAACCTGAATGCAGGAACGGCGAATGTCGCACGCAGCGTTGGAGTGAAGCCAGCGATCCTGGTTGCGATAGCGGATTTCTCGAAAGGAGCAATCCCTGTGATCGTGGCGCGCATGGTCGGGTTGACCGATATATGCGCGTTGGCCGGAGCGGTAGCGGCAGTGATTGGCCACAGTTTTCCCCTTTACTTCCGCTTTCGGGGCGGCAAGGGGCTGGCTCTCTCGGTCGGAGCGCTGCTGGTGTTCACGCCGCTTGAAACGTTGCTCGTGCTTCCCATTCTGGGATTGGTGTATCTGGTCATCACGGGCAGCGCCGTAACGGGCGCGCTGGTCAGCCTGACCGTCCTTGTCGGATTGAACTTGTGGCGTGGGTACCCGCTATGGGTCGCCTTGGCGCCTCTGGTTTTGCTGGTGACGATGGGGCTGTGCGCCATTCCGCAAGCGATCTATGATTGGCGTCATCGTGAGAACAAGTCAGACTTGCTGGCCTATTGGCTGGCTCCCAAAGACAAGGTTGGTGAAGGCGAAACCATCGCGATCGTCACTGATAGCATCGCCTCTCTTCCTGCTGAAATATGCAGCCGGGATAATGTACATACAGTTCCGCTCGTATTGATACTGCCGGATGGGAATTATCGCGATGGCGTGGATATTGACCCGCGCGAGTATTACCGTTTGTTGCGAGAGGAAAAACTATCTCCCAAGACCTCGGCGCCCTCACCGGGAGAATTTCTTGCGGTTTATAATCGCCTGGCCAGGACATATAAAGCGGGGGTTGTCGTCACTGCCCCAAAAGGACTCACCCAAAGCTGGGATTCCGCCAGGTTGGCAGGTGAGATGGCTGCCAATCAATTCGAAGTATATGTGATTGATAGCGGAGTAGCTGGCCCTGCGCAAGGGTTCATTGCCTTGGCAGCAGCACGCGCCGCGGCCTCCAATGCAAATTTGGAGGCTGTCCTGCAAGTAATCCAAGCTACCCGGGAGAGTGTAGGATTTGTCGGTGTGCTGGATACGCTTAAGTTTCTGGCTGAAGGGGGGCGGGTGGCGGATGCTCGGCAGTGGATAAAGTCAACTTTGCGTGTCTATCCCATCTTATGCATTGCACACGGGCAAATCCGCTTGATTGGGATGGCGCGGACAAAGGCAAAGGCCATCGAGCGGATGATACATTGGCTCAGAACGACATTAAAGAATGACAAGGTTACCCTGGCGTTTTGTCATACGGATGCGCCGGAGGAAGTTGCCCTTCTGACTGCGGAATTGAATGCCAATTTCCACCCAACCGAATCCTTTACCGTTGAATTAACGCCTGTCATTGGGGCGCACACAGGGCCGGGGCTGATCGGCGTTGCTTGGTGGCTACAGGTTGGATGACATTCCCTGGATTTAGGGAAGAAGGAACGCCGGGCTTTATGACGGGACAACCAGGACAGGGCAAGGAGCGTGATGTAGCACTTTCAGGCTCTGGCTGCCGAGCAGGATGCCGCTAAGTGTTCCCAGGCCGCGTGAGCCGATCACGATCAGGTTTACTTGGCGCGTGCTGGCGACTTTCAGGATGGCTTCCGCTGCTGGGCCTTCCAGCACCTCTGTTTTCAAGGCTCCCGGGATCGTTCCAATATCCTGCAGAGCCTTCGTCAATACTTCGCCCGCGGCTTCCATGCGAGCTGATACTGCCTGCTGGAAATTTGGTTCACCCAGGTAGGATGGCACAGGATCGAAAGCGGTAACCACCCATAAATCTGCATAGGTTTGGCGTGCCAGATTTCCTGCCAGCTTGGCAGCCTGGGATGCGTTGTACGAGCCATCTATCGCAACTAAAATGCTCTTGAACATGGCGCACCTCCTCTTCGCTTCTAACAGAAAGCCTCATATAAATTAGTATACACAATACCTTCGCCAATTATTGGTTTGAAACCGGCTGAGAAACCGGGTGAATAGCG
>CAYZIQ010000045.1:0-20455 GCA_964478375.1 uncultured Chloroflexus sp.
TTTCACCGCCGCTACCAGACCAAGGCCGAGCAGATTGCCGAGTTGGACGCCTACCTGGCCGAACTGAAGGCCGAGGTTCAGGCCGTCGAGGAGCGGTTGGCAGACTTACGAAAAGCGTAACGCAGCTACTTTTATTCAAAACGAGAACCTTGAAGTCAAGGCGAATAATCCTCTGGCTCGTTGTGCTATTTTTTGTCGTCGCTGCGGCTGTTGCAGCGTACCTCGTCCTCGCACCGCGCGGAAGCGCGCCTGGCCTGAGCGACCTGTTCCCACTCCCGGTGGATGGTCACCAACGCATCTTGATCCTGGCTCCGCACTGTGACGACGAAACTTTGGGATCGGCCGGCCTGATCCAAGAAGCCCTGCGTAAAAACATCCAGGTGCGCGTGGTGATCGCCACCAATGGCGACGGCTTCCTGTTCGCCACGATGGAGGATTTTCGCCGTATCTACCCGACCCATGCCGATTTCATCCGCATGGGGAACTTGCGCCAGCGGGAATCCCTGGCGGCGATGCGGGTTTTGGGTCTGCAGTCTGGCCAGGTGACTTTCCTCAGTTATCCCGACCGAGGCACGCCTGCGTTGTGGAACAATCACTGGTCGGCAAAAAATCCTTACCGCTCACCATATATCGGCGAGAACAAAAGCCCATACCCTGTTACATACGATCCGAAGTCTGTTTACACGGGCGAGGATTATCTGGCCGACCTCCAGGCCATACTCACTTCCTACCGGCCAGATTTGATCATATACCCTCATCCGAATGACGTGCACCCTGATCACTGGGGGTTGAGCGCCTTTACCCGCCTGGCCGTCGCACTGCTGGAAAAGGCGGACCCAAGCTATCATCCCGACATGTACGCCTATCTGGTTCACCGGCCCGATTTCCCGGAACCAAAGGGACTCCTGCCGGATGAAAATCTGCTTCCACCTGCCCTCCTGTACGATATCTATCCAGACTGGTGGCGGCTGGATTTGAGTCAGGGCGAGACGGCACTGAAAGAACAGGCTGTTTTTCAATACAAAAGCCAGTTGCCATTGTTGAGAGAATTGTTAGATAGCTTCATCCGCACGAACGAACTCTTCGCCCAGCCGCAGCCTGCCACGCTGGCGGACTTGAGTTCAGGAGACGCTCACGATCCGGCCTCCTGGCAGGATGCCGGCGGTCAAGCCATCCCACCAATCCAAAAGGACCCGGTGCAGGATTTCTTTACGCGTGATGCCATCTCCTCCGCAGACCTGGTAGCCGCGTACGCGGTTCGGACGCCGGATGCCAGCCTGGTGCTCTGCGGTCAGGTGCGAGACGACGCCGATTCCCCATTGAGCTATACCCTGCGCGTTCTGGCAGTTGGTCCACAGGGCGTCGTTCACCGCATCTATAAAAATCATGCTGCCAAAAACGGGGGTCGAGCGACGCTATCTGGCCCTTATTTTTGCAGCTCAGAGGCTCTTTCCGACTTGGGCGATCCCTGGCTGATATTCGTCGGCGCGGACGTGGAGGAGATGGGGGTCGGCATCCTCGATCAGATTGCCTGGCAGCAGGTTAATCTCGAACCAGGCCCCGGGTCCGGGAAGTGACGAGAGGCTATGGCAGAGACCGGCATCCGGCCTTATACGTCTACTGATCGCGCCGCAGTCTTCCGCATCGCTGCGGATACGGCCTTCTTCGGCGAGCCAGTGGAAACCTTTCTGGAAGACCGTCGCCTGTTCTGTGACCTTTTCTACCGTTACTACACCGACTTGGAACCCGAACATGCCTGGGTGGCCGTCGCGGATGGTCAGGCCGTCGGCTTTTTAATGGGCTGCGTGAACACACCTGCCCAGCGCCGCTTGTGGGCCAGGAAAATCCTGCCAGCCGCAACCTGGCGGATTCTGCATGGAAAGCACCGGCTGGGGGCGCGGTCCTGGCGCTACGCCTGGGGGACGGTAAGGGGGATTCTGCACGGCGAACTCCTGCGCGTGGACATGAGACAATACCCGGCCCACCTGCACGTCAACGTGAATGCAGCTTGGCGCGGTCGCGGCCTGGGGCGGCGGCTGATCGAGGCATACTTGAGTCAATTGCGCCAATTGGAAGTGCCAGGCGTCTACCTGGATACGACGGACATGAACCCGGCGGCTTGCCGGTTGTACGAAAAGATGGGGTTCCAGGTGGTGGACTCGCACCCGACGCGGCAGTGGGGTCAGCTTGTTCCCAGGCCGGTTGTCAATCTTTTCTATACAATGAAATTGGGATGAAGGGGGTACTATCGGCTGACGGCGATGCGGTTGCGGCCTTTGTGCTTGGCCACGTACATCGCCTGGTCGGCGCGGACGATCATCGTTTCAAGATCGAGAGTGTTTTCATCATACATTGCCACCCCAATGCTGACCGTCACACCTATCTCGCCCTTATCGGTAGGGATGGACAGGCTGGCAATCGTTCTACGCAACCGTTCTGCAATTTCCTTGGCTACCTCGAGATTCGTCTCGGGCAAGAGAAAGACGATTTCCTCACCGCCGTAGCGGCCTACCAAGTCAATCTCACGCACGCCGCGTTGGCAATGCTTTGCCAACGCTTGCAAAATCTGGTCACCGATAGGGTGTCCATATTTGTCATTAACTCGTTTGAAATGGTCTATATCCAGCATCATGCTGGCGAAAGGTCGTCCAAAGCGGCGCGTGCGGGCAAATTCGATCCGCCCAAAGCCAAATAGGCCGCGCCGATTATACAAGCCGGTAAGGGGATCGGTGATCGCCAGATTCTGCACCTCAGCAAATAGACGCGTATTCTCAATGGCGGCTGCCACCTGATTGGCAAAAATGGACATTGCTGCCAGGTCCGCCTCTTTCAGGTTCTCGCCCCAGAGCCAGAGTAGACCCAGTACTCGCTCCTCAATTATCAAAGGGAAGTGGCCGATTGAGGCATCTTTGGTCATCCCACTAGGCCCCAGCACGCGTTCAATCACTGATTCCGAGAAGCCTTCCAAAATGTTCGATACGAGGGCGATGGGATTTTGTATAATCACTGCGCGTGGATTGTGGGTCAGATCGGCATATTGTGAAAATTTTTCTGCAGGAAAGCGAAATTCTTCTAGTGTGCGGCCAGCGGCACGTTCAATGATCCTAATCCGCTGCTTATCAAGAGAGGTATAACGAATTACCAGCTCCGAAGTTCCCGGTACGAACAGCACCACCAGGCAGGTCAGGTTAAGCTTTTTAAGCTCCTCGCCCAAGGTTTGGAAAATATTGTCCGGATCGGATTCGGTTTCTATGCGCGCGGCAACTTGCGCCAGGGCACTGATGAGCATATTCGCCCGCGCCAGCGTAGTGGCCTGCTGGTAGATCTTGTCTACAGCCCTTAATCGCTCTATCCCGATTGCAAACTGACCGGCCAGGGTGGTCAACAGGCGCTCATCGTCGGGGGTGAAGGCGTTTCGCTGCGCACTTTCCACATTGATCGCGCCGATCACCTGATCACCGACCTTGAGAGGCACACATATCTCGGATTGTATTCTCGAATCCACACTGATATAGTCCGGATCTTTGGTCACGTCGGCCACGCGCTTCGATTGCCCCGTTTTAACGACCATACCGGTAATCCCTTTCCCAACTGGAACCGAGAACGCATCCAGATGGATGCCCAGGCGATAAGTCGAATGCAGGCGAAGTACATTGGCTGTTTCATCCAATAGCAAGATGCCAAAATTATCCGGGAAAAGTTTTTCACCGATCAATTGTGTCATACGTTCGAGCAACTCGTCAACATTCTTGGCTTCGGTCGCAGCCAGGGCAATGGTATGCAGCACAGCCAGCTCTTCGAACTGCCGATGCTCTCTGGCAAATAGCTCTGTACGGGTAAGCGCCAGGCCGATGAGGTTGGCTGCTGTATTAATCACGGCGCAGTCGTGCTGGCTGAAAGCAAGCGGCTGGGCAGACTCGATGACGAGGGCGCCTCTTACCTTGTCCCCGATCCGGATGGGCGCGTCCACCTCGGAGCCGTGGATGCCAGGAACGTAGCGCGCTTCCTGCGTCACATCCGGTGTGTAATGAAGTTGGCCGTCTAGCAAAGGAAGCTCACTCAAACCTTTGCCCGGCGGGATACGCTCGGGGAGAGTCTGGCCGGGCAGGCCTATGCCAGCCCGGAGCACTCGATCCCCGCTTTCTGCATCTACCAGGAACGCGGCCACGTAATCGAACTTGAGTGTATCCTGCAACCTGAAGACAGCACGCCTGCAAACATCCTGCTCAGGGAGAGGCATGGCAAGCTCGGCGCTGAGCTGCAATAGCGCTTCCTGGCGTTTGGCCTGTCTTTGTGTGGAACCAAACAAGTTCGCATTTTCGAGGGCGATCGCCACCTGGTCGGCGAAAGCAGCCGCCATCTGGACATGGCTGTCCGAGAAATGATGGGTTTCGACGCTATCTATTGCCAACAGCCCGGTCACTCGATTGTGGACGATGAGCGGCACCCCCAGCCAGGAGCGAATGTGACTGTGCGGCGGCTGGCGAAAGGCTGGATAGAACTTATCCGCCTCGTGCAGGATGTAGGGCTTTTGGGTCTGGATCACGACCGAATTGGGGTTATCGCCAGGGATGGGGAAGCGGATGCCGATCACGCTGGCTGGATCCGACCAGCCGCGCCCACCGACGATTTCCAATTCGCCGTCGCGCAGCAACTGCACCGAGGCACTGTCGTGAGGCACGACATGCTCCAGTTGTTCCAAAATCCGGCTGACGGCCTCTTTGGGATCCAACGTCGCCGCGACCACGGCCCCGGCCTTGCGCAGTGTTTCGGACTCCTCAGCACGCTGGTAAGCCTGTTCCATCGCCAGGAATTTCTCCACGGTCAGCGCGATCAGGCCAGAAGCCTGTTCGCCGACGGCAATTTCATCTTCGCTGAAATGGTGGTGGTTGCTAAAACTCAACAGAACTGCGCCTAATTTGCTCTCGCCAGCCATCAAAGGTGAGACCAACGCGGAGCGGATCGGAAATTGCTCGACGAGGCGTGAGCTGACGTAAGGAGAGTGAAACGCATCCTCTATCACCAGGAGATGACCGGCCTCGAGCACAGAGGCCGTAAAAGTTTTTTCCCCAGGTTCGACAGCCAGTGAACGAAAAGTATCGCGATAAGGACCATAAGCAGCAGTGGGGATAACCTTTTGAGCGGACTCATCCCATAGGGTGAGAAAACAGCCATCCGCCCCAACCAATTTCCCCAGGCGGTCCACCAGTGTCTGGGCCATGGTTTGAAGGTCCGGGGCCTGCAATGCGGTACGAATGATCACATGCAGCAAGTTCAGGGTACGCTGGCGGTCATGCAGACTCACCTCGGCGTGGTTGCGCGCCACGGCCGCGCTGAAAACACCCGCCGCGGCGCGTAAGGCTTCCATTTCAACATTTGTCCAAACACGTTCAGCGTGGCATTCAGCAAAACCGATAGCGCCCCAGCCTTCATCCTCGACATAGATAGGCATCATCGCCAGGGAAAGGATACCCTGCGCCGACAGAAACTTTTTCTCTGCCTCAGGAAAATCGCGGACCAGGCCGAAGATGGGCTGGCGTTGTCCGAGGACCACTTCCCAACGCCCAAGACCGGCCGACTGGTAAGCCAGGTTTTGCAAGATCAGGTTATCCATCTGCGGTGAGATACCAGCTGCAGCCCATTCATAACGCAGGCTGACGAGCTGGGTGCCATCTTCGGCCTGGTGGCGTTCGAAGACAAAGACGTGGGAGGTCTTTGCGGCTTTGCCCAATTGCGCCAACACCTCCGGCATGTTCTGTTCCCAGGCGCCCAAGCGAAGAAATTTTTCGGCTGCCAGGCTGACAGCCTGCAAAATAGCATCGTGGTGCTGCAGGGCGACCTCGGCTTGTTTTTTCTCGTGTATATCGCGTAAGATGATTAGATGGCCAATTTTCTCAGGTTCGTGCTGCCGGACAGAGGTATAAATCGGTGATATGTGAATATCGAAGAAACGACTTTCGTCCCCAACCTCTAGTAATAGTTCGACATGCGTTTCTTTTTCATCAGACTTCTGAGCCACCAATTCGGCGCACGCTGAGAAGAACTCCTGCATCGGTTGGCCGATAACTTGACTGGCAGTCAGGTTGAAAAGCTGTTCGACGGCTGAGTTCAGGTAAAGTACCCGACCGCGGGAATCCACAGCCAACACACCATCGTGAAGATGCTGCAGAATGAAATCATGCGCCAGGGGCATGATCTCCAGCAAGCGATAGCGAACGAGGCTCCACACCGCCGCCAAGCCGGCCGGGATGAAGGCAAAAGGTGTCCAATCCAGGCCAGGCAGAGGGTTAACGCCTGAAAGATAAATTGCATTTCCCAGCCAGGGAAAGAAGATTCCAACGAGAATGATTATGGCCTGTCTGCGATAAAGCGCAGGAGCGCGAATCACTTCCCAGGCTATGAGCAACGCGCCAATGATCATCAACGCGTAAGCATAGGCAGCAAATATCCAGAACCACGTACCCTTTACATTTTCTAAAACGTGGAGGCCGCCCGTGGTATCAACCCACATACTCGTCCAGATTAACTTATGCCATGGGTTGGTCCAGACCAACGCGACTGTAATAAGGGGCATCAGCCAGAGGACAGCCTGATTGCGCCGCTTCAAAAAGCTGCGCCGGCCGGTATACTCCAACGTAAAAATCAGCCAGAAAACAGGGGCACTAACAATTCCAAAACATTGGACTTTAACCCAGAAGAGCTTGGTCATTAAATCTGGGGCTGACCATTCCATGGCATAGCCCAGCGACCATTCGGCCATTACAAGCATCAACCAAGCCAAAGGAGCTGCAGCCAAAGCTGGACGACGACGCCAGACAATCCACCCCAAACTGACGTACAGCACAGAAGCGAGGAGGAGGCTTATTGGTATCAGGTAGTAAAAATGTTCTGCTAGCATCTTTATCTAAAATAAGTAAAAAAACGGGTGTTTTTCTTCTAGGTACTTAGGAAGCCTGCCCAGCGATCTTAGGACAGGTTCTAAATATAATTCGGGTCCATTACATATTGCCACCAGTTGTTAGAAATGCCGCTGGTACGACCGGCCACCTTGGGCAGGTGCTTCAGCCACCACGTGTGGTGAGCGCGGATGTCGCCATTGCCCCATTCGTCCGCGTTGACTTGGCGGACATCATCCTTGAATACAGGGAAGTTGTCCCAATCGTAGCAGTTGCTGAGCACTTGGCGCGGGTTATTCCAGTCGTAATCACGTTCGCTGTTGGGGGCATGATGGATCGTTCCAATGGCTGCCTGGTTTGGCGCGATCTGGTCGAAGCAAATATACCTTTGGAATAGATTCAGGCTGGCAGTGGGATCTACAACAGCCCACAGCCGGCTCGGATTATAGGCCCAGGCCACAAAATTCTGGCAATCGAATGTTTTCGCCAGGAGGCTTTCAGCCCGGTGACCGAAGGATTCGAGCATCTCACCCACACCGCGCTCGTACGAAAAGTTCATCAGCACGAATCTGCGGCTGCAGCCGGCAGTGCCTGACATCGGGGGGGCATTGCACCAGAAAGCGCCTGCCCCACCCATGATCGATTCGTAGAAGCCAGCGTATGGAAAGGAAAAGGCCCATACTTCGTCAATCTCGCGGTTGGCAATGCGAGGCAGGATGCTGAAACCGGTCAGGATGGCTTGGTAATCCACTGTCTCCGGCTCGTGCGGAGCGGTTGTCTTGTTGATCACGGCCGTGTACGTGTCCGGGTCGTAGCGATAACCGTCTGCCAGGGCTGGGAATTCGTTCACATCAATGCGCTGAACGATCTGGTAACGCGCCAGGCCGCCGCTGGCCTCCTCGATGTCGGCCGTGAAGCCACTGATCAGTTCCTCCACCCGGTTCCAGTTCATCGCCTGCGAAAGTTTTTGGCCGCTGACCGGATCCATGATGGGGTCATAGACGATCAACAGGACACGCGCGGTGATGGTGCGCGCCGGCTCGGTGGTATTATCGGCTGGCACCGTCGTAGTAGTCTCAGCAGTCGCAGTCGGTTGAGGCTCCATCGCGCCGCCCGCGGCTGGCTTCGAGCTGCTGAGTAGGGCGTGCAGGAGGTCAATAAGAAAATTGATGAATTTGCCGAGGCTGCTGGAGGAATTGCTCATGAGTACTCCATTAAGGCACATCCGTTGCGTAGTAAACCTGGTTATCCATGCTCAAGAAAATATAACGATTCGGACTGATTGCCATGGCCGTCACAGGTGAAATAAATTGCACCTTGCGCTGGTCAACGGTCGGTTGGAACTGGCCCTGCAAGTTGAGCGCATCGAGACGCGCGCTGAAACGATAAATGGCTTTGGTCTTCGATTCGAGCATATAAAGTGCAGGATCGGATGGTCCTGCGAAGAGCATCTTGGTGAAGACTGCATCGGTAATCGTCACACCGGACAAGTGCCCGGGGCGAGGGTCATCGAATGGGAGAGGTTCCGTACAGCGAGAACCACCAACACAGACGTCCACGTGTCCATCCTGAAAGAGCAGGTACAGGTCTTCACCCCTGACCGCCAAGTCAATAGCGGTGTTCATACCCTGCGGCACCTGCTCGCCGAAGAACAAAGTCGGGTCCTCGAACTTGTCCTTTACCCAGAAATAGCTCCAGACCGCATTGCCGGTCGGATCGAGCACGTAGAGGGTCTTGCTTTCGGCATCCAGTGTGAAGGCCAAGACGCTCTTCCAGCCCAAGCCCGGCACTGCAAGCGGGACTGCAGACGGTTCGACACCCCTAGTGCAATAGAGCAATGTGCCTTCAGCATCTATGGCGAGTAAGGTCGCATTATCATAGACACTGCTATCCAACAACGCTACCAGGTCAACCAGTTGGCCGACAGTGTAATTGCCGTAGTTGCCCGGGCCGCATCTGAAGTCAGGGTCAATCTCGTACCCCTGGCTGGTGCGCATGGCGCGTAAAACATTGCCACTCGTCGCGTTGAGCAGATACAGGTCGGTCTCGGTGGCTGCCATGTGGCTGACGTGGATCGTCTTATCCAACCCGCTGATGATGGCCGGGTGGAATTCCAGGCGGACGATCCGATCCAGGTTGTCCATCTCGGCCTGGGCCTGCCAGCGCAGAGCTTGCGAATCCCGGGTCACCTGGTAAGCCTCAGCCTTGTCGAGGTAGTAGAGCGTGCTCTCCCAGGCGTGGCGGACAACGACCGGGTCGGTTTGGCCAATCGCACTGATCGCAGCCGTAACCGCCTGCTTGTAATTTTCATCATACTGAGACAGCCGTCCATAGCGCATGTAGACCATGGCGGCAACTGTCACGATCAGCAGCGGCACGGCGATAGCGATGAAAGCCATCGTCGAGCCAGACATGACCGCCATCTCGCCCTCCTGCGGCGCGGGGAGCAGGCGCGGCAAGATCTTGCCAATGCCATTCGAAATGGATTGGAAAAACCCACGTCCGGCCTGCAATCCTCTCGCCAGCCAGCGGAAAAGCTCGGCGCGGCGGTGGGAAACCGGGCGAGAGATCACAGGAATGTCCGACATATCGTGCGAGGTAATCAGACGATCTGGACGCGCTCCTACGGCCGGCGGAGGCTGCACGCCCGTCCCCTCGGCCGGCATGGACGGAGGCCGACTACTATCCATCGGCCGCACAAAGCGCCCCGGCCGGATCATGTGCGGGCGAGGAGAGGTGCCCCGTACGGGCAGCTTTTGTTCTGCTTCTGTCGGGATGGTGAATGGGGAAGCGAGCGAGGCTGTTCCCTTTTCCATTTGGCCGATATGCTGCGGCGCAGCCTGTTCGGGGGAGAAATCGGCCGCTGGTGTGGGAGCCGAACGGTCGGGGGAAGGCACCGAAGCTGCCTGGACAGGCGGAGAAGCCTGGCGCGTGGACACAGGTGCAGGAGCGCGAGTCGTCGGTTCCGGGGCGGGCTTGAGTGTCTGTACAACATTCACTTTCCCGCTCCCGGCCTGCGCCTGGATCAAGATCGCATTCAGGTCCTCATCGGTCAGGGCGAGCAGCTTACGACGCAGGGCATCTGGCAAGGAAAGGCTGCGTTCGTTTTGGAGAGCTTCATCCCAGCCAGTGGAAGGGGCAGCACACAGCACGACCAAGTCACCGGTGTGCAAATCCACTTGGGAAAAATATAACGGCGTGGTCTGGCTGAAACCGAGGCCGCGGCCAGAAATTTGCGGGTCGTAGAAGTGCTCCACCTTTTCGCTGGTCAGATGATAGACATGTGTCGGGCCACATTGGACGAAGACGAATTGCACCCCGCGCAATACCCCCACGATCAGGCGGGCGAGAATGAATTGGCCACGCCCGGTGCTGCGCATATTGCGGTCTACCAGAGCCTGGTTGAGGGTTTCGGCTGTGGTACGCAACGCGGAGGTCAGCGAACCAGCATTCTGGTAAAAGCGCTCCGCCATTTGGGAAGTGATCTTGCTGTATTCGCCAGGGGAGAACGGCGTGTTGCCGGAGAGGGTCAGGTAGATGACCAGGCTGTCACCCCGGCGGCTGCGCGCCGCGCGGCGCGGCGGCGTGGCGGCCAGAAGTCCTGGCAGTGCCGGCCATACCTGCCCCTTGATGCGGTAAAGAGAAAACAGCTTCAGGTCAAATTCGGCAGCCACGTATTCATTATACGGTAAAATTCGTTCCAATAACAACCCATCAAGGAAGGCTCATGGACTTTTCTCTCATCCAAACCCTCTCTGACTTCGACGCACTGGCCGCAGGATGGAATGCCCTGCTGGCAGAAAGCGTCACCAACGTCCCTTTCCTGCGCCACGAGTACCTGCGCACCTGGTGGAGCACGCTGGGCGGTGGCGAGTGGCCCCGCGGCGAACTGGCCATCGTCCGTGCGAGCGAGAACGGACGGCTGGTCGGCCTCGCGCCCCTCTTCCTGACGGAGGACCATGAAGGTCAAACCTCCCTCATGCTCTTGGGCAGCACCGAGATTTCGGACTATCTGGACCTGATCGCCCGCCCGGCCGACCTGCCCGCCTTCATCGGCGGTCTGCTGGATTTTCTCGTTCGTTCCGGACCTTCAGCCTGGCATCTCGACTGGTACAACCTGCCCGATACTTCCCCCACGTTGCCCCGGCTGAAAGCCGAAGCCGGGAAACGCGGCTGGGCCTTCACGCAGGAGAATTTCCGCCCGACCATTTCGGTGCCGTTGCCCGGCGATTTCGACGTTTACATGAGCAGCATAGACAAGAAACAGCGTCACGAAATCCGCCGCAAAATGCGCCGCATCTTTGAATATGGGCTGTCCGTGCGTTGGTACATCGTCGAGGACGAGGCGGCGTTGGATGCCGAGATTGAGGGCTTCCTGGCGCTGATGGCCAACGACCCGGCCAAGGCCGTTTTCCTGACCGAGGCCATGCGCTCGCAAATGCGCGCCAGCGTCCACGCGGCCTTCCGCGCGGGCTGGCTGCAACTGGCCTTCCTGGCCGTGAACGGTGAGAAGGCGGCCGGCTATCTGAATTTCGACTATAACAACCGCATCTGGGTCTACAACTCGGGCATAGACTACAAATACCTAGAGCTTTCCCCAGGTTGGGTGCTGCTGGGATATTTGCTCGAATGGGCCAACGAAAACAAGCGCGCCGAGTTCGACTTCATGCGTGGGAACGAGGATTATAAATACCGCTTTGGAGGGGCGGAGAGATGGGTAATAAGGGCGAAGGTGACGGGAGGCTAGCGCGTTAACGTAATCTTGTGCAATCCTCGCGGCTGATCGGGGTCAATGCCTTTGGCCTGCGCCATGCCCAGGGCGAATAACTGTCCCGGCAGGATAGCCACAAGCGGGGAGAGCCATTCGGGAATCCCGCCAGGTATGGGGATGGCCGTAGTCGCCAAACCCAAGGCTGATTGGCGCGGCGACACGACCACCAGTCGCGGGGCGCGCGGCTTTAGTTCCTGCAAGAAGCTAGTCAACTCCGTCGCCGTCTCGCCCTCCGGCACGATCGCCAGAACGAGAAAGCCGTTTTCAACCAACGCCACCGGCCCGTGCTGGAAATCGGCGGACGAGTAAGGCTCAGCCAGCACGTAGGTCAATTCCTTGAGTTTCAGCGCGGTCTCAAAGGCGGTGGCGTAGTTGTAGCCGCGTCCGATCACCACACAGGCTTCAGCTTCACGATAGGCGGCTGCGGCGGAGATTACCGCATCAGCCCCTTCCAGCGTCTGGGAGAGGAGAGCAGGCACGCCGTCGAGAGCGCGCTGTTGTTCTTCATTCCCCGAAAGAGAAGCCGAAAGCATCGCCAGCGCCAGCAAGGAGGAGGTGTACGTTTTGGTGGCAGCAATGGAACGTTCCAGCCCGGCGCGTAAATTGATGCGCTGCTCCGCAAAGGCGGCCAACGGCGAGAGAGTGTCGTTGGTGATGGCGACGGTCAACGCGCCCTGCCGACGCCCCTCCTGGATGACGGCCAGAATGTCCGGCGAGCGTCCCGACTGCGAGACGGCCAACACCAGCGCGTCACGCAGGCTGGGCGGCGATTTGTAGACGGTGAACAGCGAAGGCGTCGCCAGTGCCACCGGCAGGCGGTTGTGCGCGCCGAAGAGGTACTGCCCGTAGCGGGCGGCATTATCAGAGCTGCCGCGCGCCGCGATGACCACGAAACGAGGGGCGCGCTGCTGGATGGCTGCGGCGACTTTTTCGATGTTGGCGGCCTCGTCATTCAGCAGCCGCCGGAGGGCTTCCGGCTGTTCGCAGATTTCGTGTTCCAGGAGTGATGTGGGCATATTCATCAGACTTTATTCACAGCAAGAGATTCCAGCATCGAATGGCACGAATTGACCGAATTTTTTCGGGCGATTCGCAAAATTTCGATGTAAAAAACAGCCTATCTTTTCCACAACTCTGCCAGCATCTCGCTAGCGGCATCCAAGGCAATTTTCTCACATTCTGCCGCCAATTTGCCAGGGTAACGATAGGCGTACGGGACCACGTCTACTTCGTAGCCGCCCTCAGCATGTGCGGCAGCGGTGTGCAGGTAACTGATGCAGCCGTCGGTGACGCTGGCGAAGAGCGTGTGCATTGCAGGCGAGGCCGCCTTCACTGCCATGCCGATCTCGGTGAAAACTTCTGCACCGAAAGAAACCAGTCCCAGTTCGCCGATTCGCACCGCGTCGACGCGCATCGGCACGGACCAGAATCCGCCGCGGGCTTCGATGCGCGACCTCCACGGGTAGCGGACGTTTAGCAGGAAATCGGTCAGGAAGCCCATCCAGGCCGGAAGCCCGGCCATGGCGAGCAATGGTTTGCGATAGGTCTTGGGTGGATGGGACGTGACGGCTGCCGTCTCGAGCGGAAGCCACGCCTCGCGGCGGGCGATGCCGAGAGGCACGTTTCTCAGTGGATGAGATTCACGACAGGCAGTGATGACTGCTTGAGCGACGCGCTCGCCCTCCTCGCACACCATCTCGAAGGCGCGCACATCATTCCAATACATATCGGGGTTCAGGTTGCCGGTCGCGCCTTGCAGGAAGAGCGCCATCCCGCCAAGTTCATTCTCCACTTTGGCGCGCATGGCGCCGATCCAATCCGCGGAGGCGAGCAGGTTATCCGGCCCAAGCACGGTGCCGTGACAGGCGAAGTTGACGAGGGTGGCAACCCTCACCCCCGGCCCCTCTCCCAAAGATGGGAGAGGGGAGTAAACGCTAACCACCTGCACCGAGCGATCCACCACGCCTTCGGGATTGCGGCCGATCTCGATGTGTCCATCTGGTTTGCGCTCGCGGCGGTTGATGGCGATGCCGGCCTCGCCCTGTGACCATTCCAGACGGGCGGGGACGGAACTGGCAGCCGATTCTTCCACGGCCTCGACGATGCGCTCGACCAGTGTATTGATGTAGTCACGATTGAGGCGTTTGGATTTTTCATCGGCGTAAGCAATTGGCCCGGAGTGGGTGTGCGAACAGCACAGCAGAACCTCCGTCCCCGGCAATTGGGCACGGACGCGATCCACCACGAATTCGTTGATCGCTAACATGTCCAGGACAACAATGGCAATGCGCGTCTTGCCATCGTCCAAAACGAGCGCGGTGGCGGTCAGGTCGTCGTGGACGCCAAGGTTGCCTTTCGTCCGATCGCCGTAACCGATGAGGAAAATCCCCTTCGGCGGGGTGATGATGCGCCGGGCAACGCCAGCGCGAAGAATCGGTTGTTTAGTCATTTGTTTTTGCTCCATCGCCCTGATCGGAGACCGAAGTCGAAAGGCATGCTCCGATCGCAGTGCGCTTCGACTGCGGCGTTGCTGTCGCTCTGCCTCCGCTCAGCGCAGAATATTCATAGTCCCATATTCCGGCGCGTCTCTTCCGGCGTATCGCCCAGGCGGTATTTCTGAAATATTACAAAACCAACGAGCATGAAGGCAGCCATGGCGATGAACGCCAGCCGCACGCCGAGCGGATTGGCGCGGGTGTAGCCGAATGTCTGGAGAAGCAGCGGCAGGATCAAGGTCCCGACCGCGATGCCGAGGCCGTTGGCGAACGAGAAGGTACCGTAATAGATCGCCTCGCGGCGGCGGCCGGTGCGCATCTCGTCATAGTCCACCACGTTACCCATCATGGCGTAGACGACGATGAAGTACCCGCCGAGCGTCAGCCCCACCAACAGCAGGAAGATGATCGCTTGAATAGTAACGGGCATGCCAGGCACATCGCCGACGAAAAAACCGAGGCCGAATGCAACTGCCAACCCAAGCATGGTGATGTTGAGCAGCGCCCGCTGGGAGAGCTTCTTGTTCAGCAGCGACCAGATTGGGCCGGTGAGCGCCATCAGGAGGATCAGACCACCCAAGTAGAGGCTCACGTCGCCTTCGCTGCCACCGAGCACCAGTGTGACGAAGTAGGGGAAGTTGGCCTGCACCATCATGTAGGCCATGTGCACGAAGAGCGTGGAGAAGAAGACAATCAGGAACTGGTTGTTCTGAAAAGTCGCTTTGAGGCCCTCAATGGCTTTCATCGGTTCGCCTGCCGGACGCTCGCTTTCGCGCAGGCCGAGCAGGGTCAGATAGAAGGTCGCCACACCGATCACGCCGACCGCGGCGCCCATTGCCAGCGGGCCGATGCTGCTGAAGAGCAGGCCGGAGAGGATGGAACCAATCAACACTCCGATGACGCCAAAGGCATATTTCCAGTACGAAAGCCCGACGCGGGCTTTGGCGTCCGGCGCCATCTCGGGCAACGTGCCATCGTAGGGAATGCCGACCAAGCTGTAAGCAGTGTGGTACATCAAGATGATTGCCATCAGGTAAATCGCGTTGACGATGTAGTTGCTCCCGCCGGGCGGCGTCCAGATGAAGATCGCGCCGAGCAGGACGAACGGCGCAGCGAACATCAGGAACGGGCGGCGACGACCCCAGCGGCTGCGCAGCGTGTCGGACCAGTGGCCGATGAACGGGTCAATGGCCGCATCCCACAGGCTGGCGACCATCATCAGGACGCCGAACAGAGCAGCAGGGATATACGCGGTCCGTCCAGAATCCGGCGGCGGGGCGTAGAAGTAAAGAATCCAAGTGCTGATGGTGATGGCCAGGATGTTCAGTCCCAGCGAGGCCATGCTGTAGAGCGCAATACGACCAAAAGAAAGCTTGGGCTGGTTCGCGTTCATGGAGTCGCTCCTTATTTTCCATATTGCCGCCGCAGTTCCTCGGCGGCCTTTGCCAGTTCCTGCGCATTGCGTTGAATCTTCTTGATGGCGGCCACGGCGTCGTCCACGCCTTTGCGTCCGCACCGAAAGATGGACTCATCTAACCAGACAGCTTCGTGCTCGCAGGCACGCTCGGCAATCGGCAGGCACATCTTCTCGAATTGAAAATATTGTGGGAAGGCGTTCGGCACGGCTAGTTTGGACTTGCCCGGCTGGAATAGGGTGTAATGGTGCATGGCTTCGTAGCCCATCCAGCAGTCCACGCCCTCGGCATCCAGCGCGGCGCAAAGCACATCGTGCTCCACGCCGAAGACTTGCGAGTCAATGGCGAACATATAACGGTAAAAGGAGCGCGTAGTGTGGCGCGGGTCACGCTTGAGAACACGCACGCCCGGGACTTCGGAGAGTGCCTCGTCCATATAGGCGGCCATTTCCTCGCGCTGGCGGGCCTGCTCCGGGAAGCGTTCGATTCCGACCAAAGCCAGTGCGGCCTGGAATTCGGTCATGCGATAGTTGGCGCCCATCAGGAAGTTATCGCCGCTTTCCTTACCACCACCCGGATGCGAACGGCCGCAGTCAATGATGCTAGCCGCTTTCGCCGCCAGTTCGGGCGTACGGCACAACAGCACGCCGCCCTCGCCGGAAGTCAGCGTCTTGGAAGATTGCAGACTGAACGAGCCGAAGTGACCGATGGTACCGGCACCGCGCCTGCGCCACTTCGCGCCATGGGCGTGAGCGCAATCTTCGATGACAACGAGATCATGCTTTTCGGCCAGCGCCATGATGGCATCCATGTCCGCCATTTGGTGGCCGAGGTGGACGGGGAGGATAGCCTTCGTCTTCGACGTAATGACTTTGGCGGCCGCTTTCGGGTCGAGACAATAAGTATTTGGGTCAACGTCCACGATGACTGGGATGGCGCCAGCGGCCATCGGCGCGGCGGCGGTGGCCTGGAAGGTATAAGCCGGGACGATCACCTCGTCACCCCAGCCGATATCGGCGGCGCGCAGGGCCACTTCCATTGTGACCGTGCCGTTGACCATCGGGATGGCGCATCCGCCGCCTTGCATTTCGGCGAAGGCCTTGGCGAACGCGGCGGTCTGCGGCCCCGGGTACGGGTAACCGCCCCAGCGCCCGGATTTGACCGCAGCAGTCACAGCCTCGAGATCGCGTTCGTCCCAGACGGGCCATCCTGGGTAGGATTCGGTGCGGGTTTTGGGGCCGCCGAGGATCGCAAGTTCAGACATTCTAACCTCCGGGGGAAAAGTGACGAGTGACGAGTGAAGAGTGACAGATGACCTATGTGTGGAGCAGTTCGCGAAAGACCTGCATAATGGTTGGTCCAATCTCCTTGCTGACCGACATGGTTTCTTCGTAGTGCTTACCAGGCTTGAGCGGGTTGAGCGGATAACGGAACTCTTCCTTCGGCAGGATGTAGCCCAACTCATCATTTGCCAGCCCGATCACTCCCGCGGACCCCGCGCCTGCCGCGTACATGTCGGCTTTGAGAGCCATTCCGAGTTTTGGCAGCAGTTCACCAGGGATCGTCGCGAACCACAGCGGACCGATCTTGAGCAGGTTGACCTCGCTGTGGATGAATCCCTTCTTGTCGCGGATGTCCGGGATTAGTCCGCGCCGGATGGCGAATTTGAACAGGATGTTGGTGAGTTTGACCCGCACATCTTTCTTCTGCAGGGAGAGGCTGAAATCATAGAGGATGGGTGTTTTTGCCAGCGTATCCACCCCGGCTTTTGCCAGCGCCTTGCCCATGAACTCTGCTTCTTCGAACGAGTGGTCTTTCACGTCAGGGGTCATCATGCCGCCCAGGTCAGCAGAGAAGAAGATGCACGGCGCGCCGGTGAGGCGCTCGACCTCGGTGCGTAAATAGCCAACGTAATCAGCAGTGATATGCGGATTGTGTTCCCACAGAACTTCAGGGTGACAGGGGAAATTGAAAACAGTGATCAGTGAACAGTGATTAGTGTCCAGGATTTGCAGCAGCACCAACTCATCATCCACAATGTCCGGATTCCTGGCATTTTTGGCGAGGCCGGGGAAGTGCATCGAGGCGACTTTCATCCCACCGACCGGTTGCATGTTCTCCAGCGAGGCGAGGATGACGGCAACGATCTTGTCCTTCAGCCCGGCGAGATAGACCGAGTCCACGCCGGAGGTTTTGTCATCTGGTCCCCACAGCCCCATCGTGTCAGGACCGTGGTGCGGGTGGAGGGAGGCGATGAGGATGTCCACGCCGGGGGCTTTTTCGTGGACGCGCTCGATGACCTCGTACGCGTCGCAGCGGAAGAAACCGATCAAGTCTAGCGCGCACAGGATCAGGGTCCGGCTGGCATTGTCCCGCAGTGCCTGGGCGCGGGCGGTCAGCTCGTCGTGTATCGTCTCGGCGCGGCGGTTCGGCCCAAATCCGGCCAGGTAGATCGGTCTATCCAGAGAAGGGGTGATGGTAGTTTGTGCGCAACCGATTTGCATGGCTCATTCCTCCCGGCTGGTCAGGAATTTGTGCGTGGATTGGATCAATTGCGGACGTTTACCGAGAAAGTCCACGCCGGCCGCCTCCATGCCGAGCAGCACACCGCCGACCACTGGTGGAACGTTCAGCCGCACCAGCCGTGCCCCGGGCGCGACTTCCCGGATGGCCTCACCGAGAGCCTCTTGCAACAGCGGATGACCGTCGAACAGGCTGCCGATCAGCACCACGTCGAAGCTCTCTTTTTGGAGACCAAGTTGGTTGACGACGCCGACCGCCATGCCACCCAACTCCTCACCTGCCCAGCGCAGCACTTCAAGGGCGGCCGGATCGCCCTGCGCGGCAACCTGGAAGAAGAGCAGCACCATGCTAGGGTCGAAACCGTAGCGCATGAGATAGATGCCTTCGATCAGGTCGTCCAAATCCTTCGCGCCGAGGTGCTGGACGAAGGCGGGAGTGAGCGCCGTCGCCGGGCCGCGCTGATCCCACTCGAAGGTGACGGCGCGCATGGCACGATGAATGATGTCGAAGCCTCCCGCCGCTTCGCCGGACCAATAGCCTCCGCCGCCGACGACGCGCCCCTCGCGCTGGTGGTCTCTGCTCAGGCCGCGACAGTTGCAGCCAGTTCCAGCGACGACCGAAATGCCCCAGCCCTGCTCCGAACCAGCTGCGATGCCCAGCACGGCGTCGTTGACGATCTTCAGCGGCGCATTCAGGCCGAGCGGGGCAATGGCGTCGAGGTGCTCTTGTTTCTGGCTCGGCCAGTCGTAACCGGCGATGCCCATGCCCGCGCCGGAGATCTGCTCAGCGCGGATGCCGGTCATCTCGAGGGCCTGACCGAGGACATCCTGCAACGTGGCTGTCAGGCCGTCGTAGCCCATCGTCTCGTGACTGCCCGAGCCGCCCTTTCCGAAGCCGAGTGCCTGGCCGCTCTCATCCGCAATCAGGGCGTGGGTCTTGGTGCCGCCGATGTCTACGCCGAGAAAATATTGCATTACGTTTCTCCTCGTTTTGCTTTCAGGAAATCTTTTATCTCTTGCAATCGCTTGCCGTGCAGGGGGTAGAGCCAGAGCAAGAAGATGGCGAGCAGGAAGCCGATAGAGGTCGGGATGGTCAGGAAGAGACGGAAGCCCAGGTTCACGGTGGCAGGCTGAACGTCCAGAAGAGTATCGTAGCCGAAAGCGGGCATCATCAGCCCGAAGATGGACGAGACCAGCACTCCGCTCAGGGTAATGACGAAGCCACTCATGCCGAAGTACATGCCGGCGCGCTGATGGCCGGTCTTGACCTCGTCCTCGTCAATGACCTCGGTCATGATCACGTCGCCGATGAGCACCAGTCCGCCCAGGCCGATGCCGATGACCACTGCCGCAACCAGCGTGAAGGGCAACGATGGGCTGAAACCGAGCGGGACGATGCCGACGATCATGACGGCGTTGGCAAGCATCAGCGTGCGGCGTGAGTCGAGTTTGTTCGCCACCCAGTTGCGCCAGGGATAGAGCGATAACATGGCAACGAGGAAGGCAATGCCGAAGATGACGCTGAACATTTCGTCGCTCACCTGGAGGCTGTATTTCAAATAGAACGGCATGCCCATTTGCAAAACGCCGGTGGCGAGGAAGCGCATGGCCTGCGCGCCGGTGGCGGTGAGGTAACTGCGGTTCACGAAGGTATCTTTCAGCGACTGCACGAACGGATAACTGGTATCGGTTTTGAGTTCTTCGCGCTCAAACAGAGCGGGGAAGCCAACGTAGATTGGGATGACTGAGATGACCGCCAGCGCAATTGCCATGCCTGCCCAGCCGATGCTGTTCCAAAGCAGGGGCGGCAGCACCGAGGCCAGCACCAAAGCAATAACCTGGAAGATGTTCATCTTGGCGGCCACGTCCGTCCGCTCGCGGTAAGTGCCGAACATTTCAGGGAGCAAGCCATAGTAGCCGGTGGCTAGCGCGGTGTAGAGGCCTTCCCAGATCACGATGAAGACACCGAAGTAGATCAGCAATGCCACGGGATTGAATCTTCCATCGAAGGGCGTGGTGAAGATGAGCGCGAAGGTCAGCACATAGGGCAGGCCGACGAAAAGGATGTAAGGCCGCCGCCGCCCCCAGCGCGAGCGCGTCCGGTCGGAGGCGTAACCGAGGGCGGGATTATTCAGCGCGTTGTAGATGGTGTAGAAGAACCAGAACGAGGCAAACCAGGTAGCAGGCAGGTTCTTCACGTCCACGATGTAGTAGAGGGCGAAGGCCGACATGGTCTCGACCGGTGTGGCTACGCCCAGGCTGGTCAGCGAGTAGAGGATACGGGTCTTGAAACTGGTCTTGAATTCGGGTGAGGCAATGGCGGTCATTCTTGCTCCTTTTTCGAGTGATGAGTGAC
>CAYZIQ010000046.1:0-20220 GCA_964478375.1 uncultured Chloroflexus sp.
ACGATGAGCGCCTTGATTTCACTATAAGTATCAGCCATTGGTGCCTCCTTAGAGATTTTACTGGCCCAATTGTAACCATTCTGATGGGCATGTCAACCCGTTGCGCCGAAAGCCAGTATAATTCAAAGACAGGAACACGCCGACATGTCGAAAGTTACGCCGATTACAAAACGAAAAGCCGATCATATCCGCATCAATCTGGAGGAAGATGTCCGCTCTGGGCTGACTACCGGCCTCGAGCGCTATCGCTTCGCCCATCAGGCCTTACCCGAACTCGATCTGGAGCGGGTCAATACGACCCTGAGCCTGTTCGGAAAAACCCTGGCCGCGCCGATCCTCATCTCTTCGATGACTGGCGGGACGGAGGAAGCCGGGGAGATCAACCAGCACCTGGCCGAGGCGGCCCAGGAATGCGGTGTAGCGATGGGTGTCGGCAGTCAGCGCGCTGCGCTCGAAGACCAGAAACAAATCCCCACGTTCGCTATCACCCGCAAGGTCGCACCAGACATTTTGCTCTTCGCGAATCTCGGCGCGGTGCAACTCAACTACGGCTATACCATCGAACACTGCCGCCGCGCTGTGGAGATGATCGCGGCCGACGCACTCATTCTGCATCTCAATCCGCTCCAGGAGGCGATGCAGGCCGGCGGGAACACGGACTTTTCGGGATTGGCAAAGAAGATAGAAGGGATATGCAAGAAACTGGAAGTTCCGGTCATCGCCAAGGAAGTCGGTTGGGGCATCTCCGAACGGACCGCAAAACTGCTGGCCAATTGCGGCGTCTCTGTCATTGACGTGGCCGGTGCAGGCGGGACGAGTTGGTCGCAGGTCGAGATGCACCGCGCGCCGGACGAGTTCACCCGTCAACTCGCGGCGACGTTTGTGGATTGGGGCATCCCCACCGCCGACTCGATCCTCAACGCCAAAAAAGCTGCGCCAGAAATGACCATCTTCGCCAGCGGCGGGCTTAAAGACGGCCTCGATATCGCCAAGTGCATTGCCCTGGGCGCGACGCTCGGCGGCATGGCAGGTCAATTCCTCAAAGCCGCAGCTCTTTCGACAGAGAAAGCCGTTGAAATCCTGAAATTGACAAAGAGGCAGATCGAGGTAACAATGTTTGCTTGCGGCGCGAGCACATTGGCAGGCTTGAAGACTGGAAAACTAGCACAAGGGTGAGCATGAACAAACTTATCAGCACCCTCTACCCCGCCATAGAAAGCGAACTCCAGCGCCAGGTTGCGCGAATAGACGAGCCGCGCACACGGCCATTCTACGAGATGCTCACGTACCACATGGGTTGGACGGGCGAAAGTGCCGGGCCAGAGGCCACCGGCAAACGCCTCCGACCGTTGCTGGTGCTGCTCACAACCGCCGCCTGCGGTGCGGACTGGAAACCCGCACTCCCTGCCGCTGCTAGCGTGGAACTCATCCACAATTTTTCCCTCGTCCACGATGACATTCAGGATAAAAGCGACCTGCGCCGGGGTAGGCCGACGGTTTGGCGCAAATGGGGGGAGGCGCATGCCATTAACGTGGGAGATGCACTCTTCATCCTGGCGCACCTGGCGCTTTCCGAGTTGAAGGAAAGGTTTGCAGCGGAAATGGCACTCAAGGCCGAGGCGATCATTGACTGGGCCTGCCTCGGTCTGACGCGCGGCCAATATTTGGATTTATTTTACGAAGGTCAGACCAGCCTAACTCTCAATGATTATTGGCCAATGATCGCCGGAAAGACGGCCGCACTGCTCTCCGCCTGCACACATGTCGGGGGGATACTCGGCAACGCAGACGAGTCGACTCAGGAGGCTTATCGGGATTTTGGACATTATCTGGGCCTGGCCTTCCAGGCACACGACGACTATCTAGGCATCTGGGGGGACAGCGCTCTGATGGGCAAATCCACCGATTCGGATCTGGCAACAGGCAAAAAGTCCCTGCCGGTGCTGTACGGCCTTGGACAGGAGGGGCCGTTTGCGCGACGCTGGGCCGAGGGTCCGGTAAGCACCGAGGAAATCCCAGCGCTGGCTGATCAACTGGCACGCGAAGGTGCAAAAGTCTTCACCCAAGAAGCCGCTGATCGAATGACAGACTTGGCATTGCAGTCACTGCGCCAGGCCAATCCGCAGGCCGAAGCGGGAGAAGCATTATTCGAGTTGGCCAATCTGCTCTTAAACCGTCAGTCTTGACATGCTCATTTGGACTGGTATAATCATGCCACCGCGCGGGTGTAGTTCAGTGGTAGAACGCTTGCTTCCCAAGCAAGATATCGTGGGTTCGAATCCCATCACCCGCTCTGTATGGGAGCATCACCCCCGAAGGAGCCGCCTTTTCTCAGCATACGGCGGCTTCAATAATTGTTCTGGTTGATGGAATAATCATCCAAAACGGGAAAGCAGGAAATTACATATGCCGGGATTCCATAAGGTATGGCTGGTAGTTATCGTTTTCTTGGAGGCAATTTTGAGTGGTTGTATTACGCAGAAGTTAGAGCCTACTTCACAATTGGAATCAGAAAGTACACTACTCCCCCCAAAAACAAATACATCAATCCCAACAAATACACTTGAGGCAAGAATTTTACCTACAGTGACAGACCTGCCCACTATTGTCGAAACTGAGCAACCGACGCTGGGGTCAACTCGTATCTCCCCTGTTGACCAAATGGTACAAGTGTACGTCCCCTCTGGCGAATTCATCATGGGCTCGGATGATCCAGAAGCCAAGACAACCATCGAGGGAGGACGTGCTTATCCTGAAATTCCTGTGAATACGGTGTACCTGGATGGATATTGGATTGATAAGTATGAAGTCTCCAACGGGCAATACGCTCTGTGCGTAAGTGCTGGCGTTTGCCAACCACCTTGGGATACCAGATCTAGAACTCGTACAAGTTATTATGGGAACCCAGAATTTTCAAATTATCCCGTCATCTGGGTGAATTGGAACATGGCACGTACCTACTGTGAATGGACTGGAAGAAGGTTGCCAACAGAAGCGGAATGGGAAAAAGCCGCCCGAGGTACCAATGGTCGTAAATACACTTGGGGTAATGACCCTATAAGCGGAGAACGAGCCAACTTCTGCGATATTAATTGTACTGAAACCTATGCTAACGAACTTTATAATGACGGCTACGCCGATACATCTCCAGTAGGAAGTTTCCCCGCAGGCGCTAGCCCTTATGGGGCGATGGATATGGCCGGAAATGTATGGGAATGGACCGGTACGCTTATCCAACCCTATCCATATAATGCCAATGATGGACGGGAAGATCTGAATGCGCCTGGTGAGCGGGCATGGCGAGGGGGACCATTTAGGAATGGTGTCTGGTGGATGCGTGTAACTGTACGATATCGCTCGGTTCCTTACTATTGGTGGTATAGTCTAGGTTTTCGTTGCGCATCATCGGAAAAATGACTTTGACTATATTTTCTAGTTCCTCACCGCCTTCGGGCGTTTTTTCATATACGCAATGATACAATCAACGCGGATATGACCCCCAAACAAGAATTAATCGTGGTCGGCGCCGGATTGGCAGGCAGTGAGGCCGCCTGGCAGGCCGCCCAAAGGGGGCTGCGCGTTCAACTCTACGAAATGCGACCAACCATTTCGACCGGAGCGCACCAGACCGGGGACTTGGCCGAGCTGGTTTGCTCGAATTCACTCGGCTCCATGCTGCCAGACCGGGCCTCGGGCGTGCTCCAGAACGAGCTTCGCCGCCTCGATTCCATGTTGCTGGAATGCGCCGAGGCGGCTGCCCTGCCGGCTGGCAGCGCCCTGGCCGTGGACCGGGCAGTCTTCGCCCGGCTGGTTACCGCGCGGATCGCATCGCATCCGAACATTGAAATCCGCCGCCAGGAAGTGACCAGGATCCCGCCCGGCCCGGCCATCATCGCCTCCGGCCCATTGACCTCCACCAGCCTCTCGAACGCCATTGCAGCTCTCACCGGCGAGGAACACCTGCATTTCTACGATGCCATTGCGCCCATCGTCAGTCTGGAATCCGTCCATATGGGAATCGCCTTCCGTGCCTCGCGCTTCGGCAGAGGTGAACAAGAGCAAGGCGATTACATCAATTGCCCATTCACGCAAGCGGAGTATGAAACTTTCGTTGCAGAACTCGTTTCAGCCGAACGCATCCAATTGCGAGACTTCGAGAGAGAAATCGAAATGGGCGTCAAAGCCAGGGCGCACCATTTCTTCGAAGGATGCCTGCCAATCGAGATCATGGCGAGGCGCGGCAACCAGGCGCTGGCCTTCGGGCCAATGCGCCCGGTCGGCCTGACCGACCCACGCAGCGGGAAACGTCCTTACGCCGTCGTCCAGTTGCGCCAAGATAATCTGGCGGGCAGCCTCTACAATTTGGTCGGCTTCCAGACCAACCTGACTTTCCCCGAACAAAAACGCGTATTTCGAATGATCCCGGGCCTGAAAGAGGCCGAGTTCGTCCGCTACGGGCAGATGCATCGCAACACCTTCGTTGCCGCGCCCAAAGTCCTGCTCCCCACCCTGCAATTCCGCCGCCGTGCCGACCTGTTCTTCGCCGGGCAGATCACCGGCGTGGAAGGCTACCTGGGCAATGTCGCTACCGGCCTGCTGGCTGGATGGAACGCGGCCCGCCGGCTGCAAGGTCAAGCCCCGCTCACGCTGCCGGTCACAACCATGCTCGGCGCGCTCTGCCATTACATCACTCATGCCGACCTGGCCGACTTCCAACCGATGAAGGCCAACTTTGGCATCCTGCCGCCATTGGCAACCCGTTCTCGCATGGGCAGGCGCGAGCGAGCTAGAGCCTACGCCGAGCGCGCCAGGCTGGATTTGGATCATTTCCTGGAAGAGCTATGACATTAGCTGGCACGGAATGAATTCGTGACACTTCGACGCGTTGCGCAACTTCTCATTGTACTTTTTGGCCTGATCCTGGCCGGATTTTCGGGCTGGTGGGCAACCAGAATTTGGAGCCCCCCCTACAACACTGTTGGCAATTTCGATGGCGATAGAGCTTTGCAAGATGTGCAATATCAAATCTCGCTCGGCCCGCGCACATCCGGCAGCACGGCTCATGATCGCATTGTGGAATGGATGCAGGCTGAGCTAAAGGCAGCAGGCTGGCAGGTAAAAATCCAGGAAGCTACGCTGATGGGACATTCCATCCAAAATGTCGTCGCCCGGCGTTCCGCCCAACCACCGCGGATCATCCTGGCCGCTCACTACGATAGCCGCCTGGCCGCTGACCGGGATCCGGATCCGGGCAGGCGGTCCGAGCCGGTTCCGGGTGCGAACGACGGGGCTTCGGGCGTGGCCGTCCTGCTCGAATTGGCCCGTACTCTGCCAGAAGACAGCATTCCGGTCTGGCTGGTCTTCTTGGATGCCGAAGATAACGGTGAGTTGCCAGGCTGGCATTCCAGCCGTAGACATCATTGATTTCGATTACCCACACTGGCACACCACTGCCGACACCGTTGACAAGGTCTCGGCAGCCAGCCTGGGTGTTGTTGGCAGCACACTTTGGGCCTGGGTCTCAGAGCAACGCATCAACCCATAGAATACGGTAGCCTGCCCGATTTTTGCAAAACGAACCACAAAGGGAGCAAGGTCACTAATCGAATTGCGGGTTTGCGAATTTACTCAAGTCGCAGTAAACTTGTGGAGGCATCTCGCACAAGGATCAGATTACCGTTTTCGAGAAACTCAAGCACGTAAGAGAAGAATTCTAAGTGGCAAGAAAAACCCCCATACCAACCACATCGCCGCGCGAGCGCGCTTTTTTGGTCGGCGTTGAGCTTCACGGCCGACAACAAATTCTTTCTCTCGACGATTCGCTGGCCGAGCTGGCGCTCCTGTCGGATACAGCCGGCCTGGAAGTTGTCGGCGAGTTGACCCAGAAGCTAGATCACCCAGACCCGGGAACTTTCATCGGCTCCGGCAAAGTGGCCGAACTAAGGGCACTGGCCGAAGAAACACTGGCACAGGTGGTCGTCTTCGACGACGAGCTTTCCCCCCGCCACCAACGCGAGCTGGAACACCTGCTCGGCAACCATGTCCGCCTCCTCGACCGCACGGCGCTGATCCTCGACATTTTTGCCCAACACGCGCATACCAGCGAAGGCATGCTGCAAGTCGAGTTAGCGCAATACGAGTATTACCTGCCGCGCCTGGCCGGCGCCTGGACTCATCTGGCCAGGCAGGCCGGCGGCGGAGGCGGCCGTTCCGGCTCAGTCGGCGGGGTGGGTTTGCGCGGACCGGGCGAAACGCAACTGGAAGTAGACCGGCGCAACATCCGCAGCCGCATTGCCCACCTGAAACGCGAACTCGAAAAGGTGCGCGCCCACCGGGGTCGCTCCCGCCTCCAGCGCAAACGCTCTCGCATCCCTATCGTGGCTTTAGTCGGCTACACCAACGCGGGCAAGTCCACCCTACTCAACCGGGTGGCGAAAGCCGATATCTACACGGCCGACCAGTTGTTCGCCACACTCGACCCGACCACGCGGCGCGTCGAGCTTCCCGACGGGTATCAGGCTCTGTTCACTGATACCGTCGGGTTCATCCTGAAACTGCCCACTACGCTGATCGCCGCTTTCCGCGCCACATTGGAGGAAATCATCGAAGCTGACCTGCTCTTGCACGTGGTGGACATTTCACACCCCAACGCCAGCAGTCAGGCAGAGTCCGTCCATCAAACCTTGGCCGAGATCGGCGCCGGGCACATCCCGATGATCACCGCCCTGAACAAAATAGACCGTCTTGCGGACCCGCAGGCGGCGCGCGCTGCCGTCCAGCTTTATCCACAATCCGTAGCCATCTCCGCCCGAACCGGAGACGGCATCCACGACATGCTGGCCATGCTGCGCAGCGCCCTTTACGAGACTTATATGCCTATCCTGGTGCATTTACCCTACCAGCAGGGACAGTTGGTCTCCCTATTCCACGAGGTCGGCCAGATCGAGAGCATCAAGCACGAACGCGGCGGTGTGCTGATAAAGGGACGCGTCCCCGGCCGGCTGACAGCTCAATTCAGCCCCTGGCGGGTACATCCGAGCGAGAAAGAGCTGGAATAGGAAATTATTGTTCCAGGGAACCGTTTTGCCCAATACCCAGGAATGCCTCGACAACCCGCGGATCGAAATGTGATCCGGCCTCTCCCCGAATATAGCTGAGGGTCTGTTCCTTTGACCATGCTGTGCGATAGGGGCGGTTTGACGTGAGGGCATCCCAGACATCCACAACCGCAAAGATGCGCGCGGGGAATGGGATTTCATTCCCTTTCAATCCGCGAGGATAACCATTACCATCCAATTTTTCATGGTGGCAATAAGGGATATCAATGGCGGGCCGCAGGTATGTGATAGGTAAAAGGAAGTTGTAAGCAAACACGGGATGCTGGCGCATTATCTCCCATTCCTCTTTGGTCAGCGGCCCAGGTTTTAACAGGACACGATCTGGAATAGCCATCTTGCCGATGTCATGCAATAATGCACCATGGTGAATGTGAGATAATTCATCTCCACTTATTCCTAGCTCGCGCGCCAATTGAACAGTAAGTTGGGCCACACGAATCGTATGACCTTCGGTTTCTTCATCGCGCAGATCCAAAACATTAGACCATCCTTCAAGTGTCGTTTCGTATGCAAGCTCAAGCTCCTTCATCTGTTTTGCATTCCGGATGGCCACCGCTGCTTGAGAGGCGATGATAGATAATATCTTCTCATCCGCCGAGGTGAACACGCCCCTTCTCTTGTTTAGGGCTTCGAGGACTCCTACGCCTTGATCTTGGATTCGCATCGGCACACCTAACAATGAGCGGGTGTGAAAATTGACATGTTGTGCAGCAACAGCGAAATGACGCGGATCTTTCTCCACATTATTTATAATCAGAGGGGCATTTTCCAAAAAAATCTTGCCTGCCAGGCTTTCATTCAAAGGAACCGGGATTTCAGATAATTGGATTGGATCGGACGCCGAAGAGGCCGCAAAAAAGAGATCAGATTTAACTGGGTCATAAAGGAGAATTGAAACAGCCTCACAACCCAATACTTCTGCAGCCGTCTGGATAATATACGTAAGTGTTTTGTCCAGGTCCAGGGTTGAATTGAGCGTTATACTGATCTCGAGGAGACACATCAACTGGTCATTCTTATATTGATGTTCAACTTTTGCTCGAGGCATCTCTTTTCAGATCCTTTCATGCACATTGTAACCCAAATTATACAAATTCATCTTCAAAGATCTTGAGAATTCTGAGTTTCATTTGTCAAATTCTCGGCCCCGCCACCACCACTTCCTTCGGCGTGTCAGCCTCGAACTTTTTCATATTATCAATGAACCGCGAAGCCAACTGCCGGTAACGTTTCCAATATTCTTCTTTCTTCGGCCACGACCGTTCCGGGTACATCACGTCTTCCGGCACCTCCGGGCAGGACTTGGGGACCTGGAAGCCAAAGACCGGGTCGGTGTAGTATTCCACGCCATCCAGCGCGCCGGAAAGGGCGGCATTCAACAGGTTGCGCGTGTGGCGGATGCTGATGCGCTTGCCCACGCCGTATGGCCCGCCCACCCAGCCGGTGTTGACCAGCCAGCACTTGACGCCATAACGTTCGATCTTGCGCCGCAGCAGGTCAGCATAGAAGGCAGGGCGATGCACCATAAACGGCCCGCCGAAACAGGCGCTGAAAGTGATCTCCGGTTCCTCGCGCAGGCCGATTTCGGTCCCGGCGATCTTGGAGGTGTAGCCGGAGATGAAATGGTACATGGCCTGCTCCACCGAGAGACGAGCAATCGGCGGCATCACGCCGGAGGCGTCGCAGGTCAGGAAGATGATGTTCTTGGGGTGGCCGCCGCGCTTCTCAATGACCGCGTTCTCGATGTAATCCAGCGGGTAGGAGGCACGCGTGTTCTCAGTGATGGAGGCGTCGTCCAGGTCAATGAAGCGCGTCACCGGGTCGTAGATCACGTTCTCCAAAATGGTACCGAAGCGGCGCGTGCAGGCATAAATTTGCGGCTCGGCGCTCGGCGAAAGCTCGATCACCTTGGCGTAGCAGCCGTCCTCGATGTTGAACACGCCGTTGTCGGACCAGCCGTGCTCGTCGTCGCCGATCAGACCCCGCGCCGGGTCCGCGGAAAGTGTCGTCTTGCCCGTCCCCGAAAGGCCGAAGAAGAGCGCCACGTCACCCGTCTTGCCGACGTTGGCCGAGCAATGCATGGTCATCACGCCGTCGTGCAGCGGCAGCAGGTAGTTCAGCAGTGTAAAAACCGACTTCTTGATCTCGCCGCCATAAGCCGTGTTGCCGATGATGCACAGCTTGTGGGCAAAGTTGAGCACGATGAAGGTCTCGGAGGGCGTCTGGTCAATCTGCGGGAAGGCCTTGAAACCGGGCGCGGCGATGACGGTGAACTCCGGCGCGTGACGGCGGTACTCCTCGGCCGTCTGTGGTTTGATGAACATATTGCGGGCGAACAGACTGTGCCAGACGTACTCGGTCACGATGCGGACCGGAAGCCGGTAGTCCGGATCCGCGCCACCGTAGCAATCCTGAACGAAGAGGTCGCGCCCTTGCAGGTAGCCTTGCAGGCGGGCGAACAGTTCGTCGAACTTCTCCGGTGCGAAGGGACGGTTGTACTGTCCCCACCAAACATTCTCCTCGCTGGTTGGCTCGCGCACCACGAACTTGTCGTTTGCGGCGCGCGCCGTGTGTTTGCCGGTGTTGACGATGACCGGGCCCAGGTGCGATAGGTGCCCCTCGCCGCGGAAAACGATCTCCTCGTAAAGCGCCTCGGCCGGCAGGTTCCAGTACACCTTGCGCAGGTTAGATAGGCCCAGATAATCCAGCCCGTAATCCGCGCGGGTCGCCTGCGCCTGTCCTTCGGTGGGAGTTTTGATGTCGAGAATATTGTTCATAACCAATCCCTCACTAACTTTCGGTCGCCAATGTAAATCTCGCTCGGCGCGTTTGGGTCGAGCGCCCATTTCATGCGCTCGACGCCTTCGGTGATGTCTTTCACGCTGCCCGCGTAACTCAGGCGCAGGTGACCTTCCATACCGAACTCGCGTCCCGGCACAGTGACCACTAGCGCCCGCTTGAGCAAGAAATCCGAAAGCGCCACCGAATCTTTAGCCACGCTCCCACGAACATAGGCGCGGAAATCGGGCAAGGCGTAGAAGGTGCCGCTCGGCTTGACGCAGCGCACGTCCGTGAAGGAGCGCAGCTCCTGCATCAGCACGTCGCGGTTATTTTGGATGCTCAGGCGCAGCGATTCGACGATGGACTGCATGCCGGTCAGCGCGCCCTCGGCCGCCGCCTGCATCACCGGAGAGACGCAGGTGGTGGTCTGCGACTGGACGTTGGTCATCACCTCGACCATGCGCCGGGGAGCCACCACCCAGCCGATGCGGAAGCCGGTCATGCCGTAGAGCTTGGCCACGCCATTGACCACGATCACTTTCGTGTTTTCGACATCCTTATTGGTGAACTTGTACGCCGGGGGAGGCACGCGGCCGTCGAAAACCAGCTTATGGTAAATGTCATCGCTGATCAGATAAATCCCCCTGCTTTCACACAGCTCGACCAGTTTGGCAATCAACTCATCCGGGTAGACCACGCCAGAGGGGTTGTTCGGGCTGTTGACGAGGATGGCTTTGGTATACGAACTGACCGCCCGTTCGACCTCCTCGAAGCTGGGGATGAAGCCGCCATCCTCCGGCGTGACGATGACCGGGATCGCCCCCACCATGCGTACGATTTCAGGGTAGCTCACCCAATAGGGGGCAATGACGACCACTTCGTCCTGAGGGTTGCATAGCGTGAAGATGATGTTGAACAGTGACTGTTTGGCCCCCTCGGAGACGATGAGGTTATACGGCGAAACGATCCGGTTGTAATGATCCTCGGTGTAGCGGACGATTGCCTTTTTCAGAGAAGGCAAGCCGTCCGTGGGCGTGTATTTTACATCGCCGCTGCTCAACTTGGCTGCCGAACTCAAGATAGCAGTGATGGGAGCTTTATTCTTGGGTTCGCCGATTCCCAAATGAATGACCGGCTCGCCGCGCTCGCGCAGCAGGCGGGCTTCTTCGTTCAGCCGCAGCGTCGGCGAAACAGGTATCGAACTGGCAATTTGACTAAGGGTCATGCTTTCTCTCCACTCGCGGCTGGATTTGGCAACACCGCACTCGCTTTCGGTGCAAGTGTCCAGCCGAGCGATTCAGTGATGCCTCAAAGGGACTGCCAAGTGCCCATAAATGCAGGCACGACTGCTTTGGGGATAATTATAATTGACTATCCTCTCCCTCACAGTGAAGGGTGTCATGAGAATCGAGGGTGACTGTCACTGGAGCTGGGTCGCGGCGAGCGTCTGCAGGTCAGCGGGCGAGCCGCAGGGATAAGCAGCCGCCTGCGGGGTGATGCGCTTGAGCAAACCGCTCAACACGCTGCCGGTGCCGATTTCGACAAATGTCTCGACACCTTCGCCGACCATCCACTGCACTGATTCCGTCCAGCGCACGCGGGAGGTCAATTGTGCGGCTAAATCAGCGCGCAGATCCTTGGCCTTGAAGATGGGTTGCGCAGTGATATTGCTGATCACCAATATGCGAGCGTCAACAATCGGCGCAGCAGCTACGGCAGCCTCGAAATCCGCCTGGACGGAGGCCATCAGCGGCGAGTGGGCGGCGATACTGACCGCCAGCAGGATTGCCCGGCGCGCCCCGGCAATCTTTGCCAATTCCAGTGCGCGCTCCAGCGCCGGCCGCGCCCCCGAAAGGACAACCTGGCCGGGGCAGTTGTCGTTGGCAACCTGTACCACTTCCTCCGGCGTGCTGGCCCGAGCGCAAACCGTTTCCAACGTCTGGATGTCCAAACCCAAGATGGCCGCCATGCCGCCCGGAGCAAGCTCACCGGCGCGCTTCATCAGCTCGCCGCGCCGCCGCACCAGCCGCAGACCGGCGTCGAAGGGCAGCGCGCCAGCGATGGTCAGCGCAGTCAGTTCGCCGAGAGAGTGTCCGGCGCAAAAAACAGGCCGAAGCTCCGGGAAATGCTCCCCCAACACGCGCTGGGAGGCAATCGAATGAACGTACAGCGCCGGTTGCGTGTTCAGCGTGTCGTTCAATTCACTTTCCGGCCCATCCCACATCAGGCGCGCCAAGTCAAAGCCGAGCACCTCGTTGGCTTCATCGAAAGTGGCGCGCGCAGTTTCGTAACGGGAGGCCAGCTCGCGTCCCATGCCCACGCCCTGCGAACCCTGGCCAGGAAAAAGAAAGGCGGTTGTCATGTCGCTTAAAACACTTGCGGGCCGCATCCGTCACGACCCGCAGATTGCACTGGATGGCGACCTTACTTTTTCTTTTCCTTCTTCTTGATCTCGATCACCTCGCGGCCTTTGTAGAAGCCGCAGTTCGGGCAGACGGTGTGCGGCAGTACCATCGAGCCGCAGTTACTGCAAGCAACCAGGTTGGTTGTTTCCAGTGCGTCATGGGCGCGGCGGCGGTCGCGGCGGCCCTTGGAAAGTTTGCGCTTCGGTTGTGGGGGCATGTTTTACTCCTGTCTGGAGTAGTAACGACTTCGCGAAGCATCCTTTAGGGTAAGTCGTTACTACATAATCTCTGGCAAAGTGGGCTGATTATAGTGGTGATGTTCAGAGGCGTCAAGTAAAAAAACGCCTGATAGACACCCGGTGTCTCACAGACACCGGGTGTCTACGTCTGACTCCGCAAATACGCCTCCATGAACGCCCCCAGGTCGCCATCCAAGACGGCCTGGGTGTTGCCGGTCTCGTATTCGGTGCGGTGATCTTTCACCATCTGGTAAGGGTGCAGCACATACGAGCGGATCTGGCTGCCCCATTCGGCCTTCGTGTATTCGCCGCGCAGGATGGCGATCTCCTCTTCCTTTTCGGCAGTCTTGATCTCCAACAGGCGCGAGCGCAAGACGCGCATGGCGTTTTCGCGGTTCTGCGTTTGGGAACGCTCGTTCTGGCAGGTGACGACAATGCCGGTCGGGAGGTGGGTGATTCGGACAGCAGTGGCGTTCTTCTGGACATTTTGCCCGCCGGCGCCCGATGAGCGGTAGACGTCAATCTTCAAATCTGCCGGGTCCATCTGGACCTCGGGGCTGTCCAGCGCGATCTGAGGCAGGATCTCCACCAGGGCAAACGAGGTGTGGCGGCGATGGGCAGCGTCGAAAGGCGAGAGGCGCACCAGCCGGTGGACACCCTTCTCCGAACGCAGATAACCATAGGCGTATTTGCCGTTGACCGCGATGGTCACGCTTTTCACGCCTGCCTCCTCCCCCTCGGTCATGTCCCAGATTTCGGTCTCGTAGCCTACGCGCTCGGCCCAGCGCAGGTACATGCGTAGCAGCATCTCGGTCCAGTCCTGAGAGTCAGTGCCGCCCGCGCCTGCGTGGATGGCGAGCAAGGCATCCTCAGTATCGTAAGGGCCGGAGAGCATGGCCGCGAAAGAGCGTTTGTCCAGCTCCGCTTCAATGGCAGAAACTTCGGTCTCCAGGTCGGCGCGCAGGGATTCGTCGTCCAGCCCAGCCAGCTCGGAGGCATCTTTTATTCTGCGCTCGAAGCCGCGCCAGGAGGCAATCTCCTCGCGTAAAGCTGAGGCTCGCTTCATGACCTGTTGGGCGCGTGAGGGGTCGTTCCAGAAACCAGATGCTTCTATTTCTTTCTCGAACTGGGCAAGTTGCGATTCTTTCGTCGCCAAGTCAAAGACGCACCATTAACTGGTGGAATATCTCCCCCGCAGTTTGCAAACGGTCAATCAAATCCTGCATTTGGCATTCCTTGTTATCGTGTGGATAAGGAGCTCATTTCTTCCAGAAAATGGTTTTCTGGAAGATCTCTAGAATCTCATCTTGTATTTGAATACTTCGGTATAAGACCAATGGCTCTGGATAATCTGCCAGCGTTCATCCTTGCGGCAATAAACCTCTGTGCAGTTCCAGCGATCGACATCTTCGCCTTTATAAGATACGTAATTGAAGGTCAGGACCGCGATGTCACCCATAACCTGCACATTCGGATTGACCAGCTCGAACCGGTCGAAGAAGATTTTACCCCAGATGGGTTGATAATATTCGGTTAACGCTGCCAGGCCATCAACGCGACGGGGAACATACGGATCAAAGTAGACGATATCTGTGGCGGAAATTTCAAGAAAGCCAGAGGGATCGCCATTGCCCCAGCGGGTCAAGGCAGCCTTTTCCAAGGCAATGACTCGAGCAGAAATAGTCTCTGTATTCATGTTATCCAGTCAGAATGCCTTTCACGAACTCGTCCGGAGCAAAAGGCTGCAAATCGTCGGCCTTTTCACCCAGCCCGGCATACAGGATCGGCAGGCCAAGCTCATGCTGGATGGCGAAAGCCATCCCGCCGCGCGCCGAACTATCCAATTTCGCCAGGATGACGCCATTCACGGCAACGGCCTCTTTGAAGGCACGGGCTTGTAACAGCGAATTCTGCCCGATGGTGGCATCCAGCACCAGCCAGATGGCGTGTGGTGCGCCTGGCAAAGCCTTGCCGACCACCCGCTGCACCTTTTTGAGTTCTTCCATCAAATTATAACGGGTGTGCAGCCGCCCGGCAGTATCTACCAGCACGATATCCATTTTCCTGGCAACTGCGGATTGGACAGCATCGTAGGCCACCGCGCCCGGGTCGGTACCGATCTTCCCGGCAAAGACCGGCAGGCTCAGCCGCTCGGCCCAGACCTGCAATTGATCCACGGCCGCAGCGCGGAAAGTGTCCGCGGCAACGAGCAGGACGCGCTTCCCTTCGTCGGCGAAGTGGCGGCCCAGCTTGGCAGCCGTGGTAGTCTTGCCAGAGCCGTTCACGCCGACGAGCAAAATGATGAACGGTTGTATCGTCAAGGCCAAGGGAGGCGGCTCGAGCAAACGAGCGCGAAGCTCGGCCTGGAGCAACGATTGAAGCTCATCAGCGCCCCGCAGCCCCTGGCTCCGGACAGCCGCTTTCAACGCCTCCAGCACGGAGCGAGTCGTTTCGATTCCCAGGTCAGCCTGGATCAGCAAGGCTTCCAGGTCGTCCCAGGTATCATCGGTGATCTCGTTCGCGCCGAAAAGACCAGCCAAGCGTCCAAAAGCGGCCTTGCTGCTGCGGGCGAGACCTTCTTTCCAGCGAGAAAAGACGGGCATAACGGGCAGATTATACCCCTTCAGAGTACTTTACTGTATCCTTTTGCCAATTTGTGCATCTATATGAAGCAGTTGAAACTTTTCGCCTTGAGCGGAGCCGCCTGTTCATGGCGGCGCAGCCGAGGTGCGAAGATACTTCTCTCAAAAAGCTTCAATCAGTTCTATGTTATACTCACACCGGAAATTGGAGGAAGCATGAGCGAAGGTTGGACCGAAATCAACACATCCTGGAAAGGCGACTTGAATTTCATCGGTGAGAACGAGGCGGGCGGTAGCGTCCAGATGGGTACACTGGATGGCAAGCCAGGCGTCGGGCCGATGCAACTGCTACTGGCCGGCCTGGCCGGATGCACCGGCATGGACATCGTTTCGATCTTGAAAAAGAAACGCGCCGAACTGACCGATTTCAAGGTCAAGGTGCGCGGCAAACGTGCCGAGATTTACCCAATGATCTGGACTGACATCGAGGTGACATATTATCTCTGGGGGGAAGGCCTCAAGCCCAAAGATGTGGAACAGGCTATCCAACTTTCGGAGGAAAAGTATTGTTCAGTGGGTATTATGCTCGCAAAGGCCGCTCACATCCATTTCGAGTATCGGATTCTAGAACCGGGCGAGGTAGTTGGTTAGTCGCTATAAAGTTACAAAAGGAGCATTCGAATGATAGAAGAACCTATTCACGTTACTGACGCCGCTTTCGAAAAAACGGTTTTGCAGAACCCGTTGCCTGTGATCGTGGATTTCTGGGCACCCTGGTGCGGCCCCTGCAAGATGGTTGGGCCGATACTGGATAAGATCGCCAAAGAACAGGCCGGTAAATTGATCGTGGCCAAGGTCAACACAGACGAAAATCCTAATTGGGCAACCCAGTACGGCGTACAGGGCATCCCGACCATGCTGTTCATCTTCGGCGGCAAGATCGTCCATCGGCAGGTGGGGGCGCTGCCCGAGCGGGTGCTGCGTGAGGCGGTAGGCCAATTCCTGGAAGTGACAGCGCAACCAAAGCAGTGATCAGTGAACAGTGAACAGTGAGCAGTGAAAGAGGCGCTCCGCGAAGCGTCTCTTTTTTCGTTTCTTTGACCAGCGGATGATGAGCAGATAATCGGATGCGGGGCTCAACATCCGCTTATCCGTTTATCCGCTATCAAATCCGCTGGCGAGCAGAGCGAAACCTATTCTTTCGCCCTCTCGATCTTCGCCCCCAGCGCGCGCAGCTTGCCATCCACGTTCTCGTAGCCACGGTCAATCTGGCCGACGTTGCGGATGGTGGACTGTCCCTGGGCGGCCAGGGCGGCCAGCAGCAGTGCCATGCCGGCGCGGATATCGGGGCTTTCCACCTTTTCGCCGTACAGCTTCGTAGGGCCGGTAACGATGCAGCGATGCGGATCGCACAGGACGATCTGCGCGCCCATGGCCACCAGCTTGTCCGTAAAGAACATGCGGCTGGGATACATCCAGTCGTGGAACAGGACACTGCCGCGCGCCTGCGTTGCAACGGTGATGGCAATGCTGTCCAAGTCGGTGGGAAAAGCCGGCCATACGTTGGTCTTGATCTCAGGGATGGCATTGCCCAGGTCTGGCTCGATCTTCAGCCGTTGTTTATGTGGGACAAGGATATCCTCGCCGTGCACCGTCCATTCGATGCCCAGGCGGCGGAAAACGAAACGCACCATATCCAGGTATTGCGGCCCGGCATTGTGGATGCGTACCTCACCGCGCGTCACGGCTGCCGCGCCGATGAAGCTGACCACTTCGAGATAATCCGGGCCGATGGTGAACTCACCGCCATGCAGCCTTTCGACGCCCTCAATGTGCAGCGTGTTGGATCCAATGTCGCTGATCTTCGCTCCCAGGCTGTTCAACATCTGGCAAAGCTCCTGTACATGCGGCTCGGAAGCGGCGTTGCGCAGCACGGTAGTCCCTTTGGCGGTGACAGCCGCCATGATGACGTTTTCGGTGCCGGTGACCGAGGCCTCGTCCAGCAAAATCTCGGCGCCTTTCAGCCGCTTGGCCTGGAACTCGAACGAACGTGCGTATTTCACATTCACGCCGAGTTTCTTCAGCGCAAGGATGTGCGTATCCAGACGGCGGCGGCCGATCACGTCACCGCCAGGAGGCGGCAGGCGCATCCCGCCGGCACGGGCGGACATCGGGCCGGCCAGCATGATCGAGGCGCGGACGCGACGGCACAGGTCCGGATCCAGGTCCGCCGGGCGGACGGCGCGAGCAGTTATCTGCCATGAACGATCCCCCAAATCCACGATTTCCACGCCCAGGCTCTCGATCAACAGGCGCATGTCACTCACATCACGGATATCCGGCACGTTGCGCAGGACGACCGGCTCCTCGGTCAAAAGGCAGGCTGCCAATAATGGCAGGGCCGCGTTCTTGTTTCCAGAGGGTGTCACTTCACCCTGCAAGGGAATACCGCCTTCGATAAGGAATTTCTCCATGGGGTTCTCCTGTGGATCACGACATTTTTACATTTCACCGGTGTCATTGCGAGCGAGCGTTCTTTGCGAGCGAAGCAATCCCCAAATCGGGCGAGGAGATTGCTTCGCCGCCTCGGTCTCGATACGCCCTTCGCAAAGAACGCTCAGGGCTACTCGACCAGCGGCGGCTCGCAATGACACAGGTAGAAGAGATTGTAAGTCAGTTTCTGCAATTCGCCAATATCTGCAAAAAGCGCAGGTACATGGCGAAATCAAGGGCTATAACTGGTTACGCGCAATGTAAGTTTGCATTTTCATTAGTACAAACGCCGTTCGATTCCAAGTATAATGTTTGCATGGACTTTAGTCTATTTATTCCTTTATTATCCGGCCTGCTGGCAGGGTGGCTAACCAATTACCTGGCGGACCTGCTGCCACGCTCCCGGCCCCTCAACCAGCCGGTTTGCCAGAATCTAGATTGCGGAGCGGCCTTCCGTTGGGCGGATTACCTGCTCTTGCGCCGCTGCCCAAAATGCGGACACGGCCGTGGCCTGCGCACGTTCGCTGTGCTCGTGTTGGCTGTGGCACTGTCGTTTTTCATCTGGTTTTCGCCGCCCCACCGCCTTGGCTTTGCCCTCGGCCTGATGGTATTGACCTATCTGCTGCTGGTCACGATCATTGACTTGGAACACCGCCTGATTCTGCGCCCGCTCAGCATCCTCGGGTTTGTTCTGGCGGCGTTGGTAGGGGTTTATGCACGCGGCTGGCAAAGCACACTGATCGGCGGCGCGGCGGGCTTCGTCATCATGTTCGTCTTTTATCTGCTTGGCAAACTTTTCACCCGCTGGCGCGCTCGGCGGCTGGGTAAAGCGGACGATGAGGAATCGCTCGGTTCTGGAGATGTCACCCTGGCAGCCATCCTAGGGCTACTCCTGGGTTGGCCGTTAATATGGTTCGGCCTCCTATTGGGCATCTTATTTTCGGGCGCAATTGGCTTGATCATTATCTTCGCTCTATTGCTTACTCACCGCTATAGGACACAGGCTTTCAACATTTTCATCCCTTACGGGCCCTTTTTCAGCCTGAGCACATTTATATTGATATACCTGCCCATGTGGATGAGCAGCCTGTTGCAGAAGTAAGACCCCTAGGACCTTGCAGAGATAGACACATGCGGAATAATAAGCCGTCTTGGAAAAGAAGCGATAGAGCGCAGTCCATTGTCGAGTTTGCCCTAGTGCTGCCAGTCCTTCTCCTGATTATCTATGGCCTGCTCGAGGTCGGAAGGCTGATCTTCATCTACAGCACCGTCGTCACGGCCAGCCGCGAAGCGGTGCGTTACGGCTCCGCGACCGGCTTGAACGTTACAGGAGGAGTTCCTCGTTATAACGATTGTGCTGGAATCCGGGCTGCAGCGAAAAACGTAGATTTTCTGAGCGCGGTTGATAATGCAAGCATCCTGATCTCGTATGACAATGGACCTGGTACATCAGACTATTCTACATGTCCTGTTGGTCAATCTACTGGAGGTCCGACGGATACGCAAATAAACACGCCTCCCATGACTCGGATCAAAGTTCAAGTGTCAGCCATCTTCACTCCGCTTGCGGCAATCGTTCCACTGAATCCGATCACGATAACTTCATCCAATGCCCGGACGATTATCGGTAGTGTTCAAATCTTGCCTTAATCGATAAATGGAATGGTAGAAAAAGTGGAAAAAAAGAAGTCCAACCATGCAAAAAAAGGACAAAGCTTGGTAGAGCTTGCCTTGACTTTGCTGATCATCCTCACCCTCTTGGCGGGAGTGGTTGATCTGGGCATGGCTTTCTTTTCCTATGTCTCCCTGCGAGATGCGGCCCAGGAAGGTGCATTATATGGCTCAATAAAGCCGATTGTCGACTCAGATAACGATGGCCGCTACGATGTAGGCGAACCCCTAAACGCGAGTGAAATTGTGAATCGCGTCCGCCAATCTTCCAGCACTCCCGTTAATCTTAATGACTTGTCGAACGTTACGGTGAATGTCGCAATTAGCGATCCACCCTGTGAATCTGGTTGGATCAAGGTAACCGCAATTTACAATTATCGAATTTCCATGCCTTTCCTTGGTGCAATCCTGGGCTCGACAACAATCCCACTTAGCGCCTCAGCCACGGATACAATTTTGCAACCTGCGTGCCCATAGCAGACTTGTCATGGATATCTGGAACATGGGCAGGAATGCTCATCTTCATGGCTCGCACGAACACTGATGGTATAACATTAACAGGTAGCAGTGGTTTCAACATGATAGGTACTACATATGCATCTGCATCGGAGGTTACCCTTACTGGTTCCTCGGTGATAACGTCCATTCATTCTCAATTATTTGCGATACCGCCACGCTAACTGGTAACGGTACGATTATTATTGAGTATGTCCCTAGTGAAAACTATAATCTAGAAAGTCCTGTGATTGAATTAACGGAATAGGTTTGGGGGGAAGAAGGCGGCAGAGTTTCTTTTGTTCGGGAAATGCCAGCAAGTCAAGGGATTCTTAAATTCACTTTACTATATTGTTAAGTTCACCCGAACCAAATTAATTTATACTACCTGACTTGCTCATTTTAGTGTCCTGAAAACAATTTTTTAAGCACTGCT
>CAYZIQ010000047.1:0-19813 GCA_964478375.1 uncultured Chloroflexus sp.
CCTGGTACATCGCCACTCGTAAGCGCTATCCGAACGCCAAGGCGTTCTTCTCTTCATTTACTCAAAACATAGCACGGCCTTCAGGAGAGGACAATCTCCAGTATTCTGACAGAATACATACTCACGCCATGTGCAGGCGAAAGCCATCCTGATTGCACACATCCAGCGTGCCAAAGCATCCTTGCTCAGCGAGATCGGCAACGGGATGTCATGACGCCTGTTCAATCTCTCTTGCTGCGCGAGGGGGGAGAGTTTCAACTGACGGTTGACAAGTTGGTAGGGTTGAAGTAAAATATTTTCGGAATTTTCGGATGTTTATGAAAAAGAAGCTTACCTACCGTCAGCAACATTTTTTGAGCCAGTTCCTGGATATCTACCGGGAAATGGATCATCCCGTGCATTATGTTACACTTGCGGAGCGCCTGCACCTCGGAAAAGTGACTGTCTATGAAATGTTGCGACTCCTTGAAGAACGCAGTCTGGTGCGCGCTGAATATGATATGGACGCGGGTTCTCATGGCCCGGGTCGTCCTACTGTTCTTTTCCAACCAACGGAGGAGGCCCGGCGCTTGATTTACCAATTAGCAGGCGATTCTGCTGATCTAGGAGATTGGCAGGTAGCCAAAGAGCGTATCTTACAGAAGTTACGTGAAGGAAAAGCGGGTGGCTATGAAGAGTTGCTAAGGGATTTATTGTCGCGTATCCCAGAGCGACACTCGCCGCTGATTTTTGTTACCGAGCTAATCACGGCCATGATCATAACCCTGGTGACGATCCCGGACGCGCCGAAAGTCCGCGCCATATTGGAACGGCTGCGCCGCATTGGATTGCCTCAGGAAATTGGCTTGAGCACATTGAGCGGGATCGGGCTGGCTCTCTCTGCGCTGGAGCGAATCAACCGCCGTACTGCGACCATTCTGCTTGCCCAAATTGGAAAGTACGAAGACTTTCTTATGCAAATGAGCGAGGAAAATCGGCGTCGCCTGGGCGAGTTCGCGCGGGAAGTGACCCAAATCCTCTACGGCTAATTTTTTTACCTAATATTTTCGTTATTTTCGACAGGAGGTCTCAATGTCAAAAATTGCTATTGTGACGGACAGCACTGCCAATCTCGCGATGGAGTGGGTTCGCCAATACGATATACGGGTGATCCCGCTCAAGATTCATTGGGGAATCGAGACCTTCCTCGACGGCGTCGATATCACACCCCACGAGTTTTACACGCGATTGTCCCACAGCAAGATCCTTCCCACCACCTCACAGCCCTCCGTGCAAGATTTTCTCCAGGTTTTCGAAAGTCTGGTCAGTCAAGTGGATGGAATTGTCGTCCCACTCATTTCCTCCGGCATCAGCGGGACGGTGGCTTCGGCTCAGGCAGCCGCACGTGAATTTTCCCACCTGCCAGTGGAGATTGTGGATACCCACATCACTTCGATGGGATTGGTGCTGATTATCCTTGCGACTGCTCAGGCGATAGAACAGAGAAAATCTCTGCAAGAAGTCAAGCAGATCGCCGAGGATGTGGCCCGGCGCTTGCACGTGTTCTTTGCTGTGGATACATTGGAGTATTTACATCGCGGCGGGCGGATAGGCGGCGCTTCCCGCTTTCTGGGCACAGCTCTCAATATCAAGCCTATCTTGTTTTTTAATTCAGAAGGAAAAATTGATGCCCTGGAACGCGTTCGCACAAAAAGGAAGGCTTTACAACGCTTGATCGAACTTGCCGAAGAACAGGCCAATGGACGTCCCGTTCGTGTAGGAATCGCCCATGCGAATGTGCCCCAGATCGCTCAAGAATTTCGAAAGGATGTGGTACAGCGCCTAAATTGCAAGGAAATCTTCACCGTAGAGTTCAGCCCGGTCATCGGTGTTCACGTCGGGCCGGGAACGATTGGGATTGCTCTCTATACTGAAAATGTTTGACCAGAAAGGAGTCTGACATGCTTACATTGCTCGAAAAAAGTTTCCTTGCAGGGATTGGCCTGCTCTCCATGACCCACGAAAAGGCCCAAAAGATCGTGGATGAACTAAGCCAGCGAGGCGAGGTTCAAAAGGGTGAGGCGAAGGAGTGGATCGAACAATTGGTACACCGGGGCGAAGAAGAACGCCTCGCTGTCCGCAAACTGATCCATGACGAGGTGAAAAGCGTCTTGGACGAGTTGGGCCTGGCTACCAAAGAGGACATTCAGGGGTTGGCGACTAAAGGAAAGGCTCGGAACAAGGAAGGCCAACTCTAACAAATAAAGAAACCATGGCTTTCCTTCTTGCCCATTCCTGGCTCATCCTGGTTGCATTATTAGTCAGCACTTGCATCACCTACTTGTGGTATGCCTATTCTGAATACCATTGGCCCTTCCATAAACCGCGGCGCGATTGGTAGATGCTTTCTAACAGCCAGCAAAACCTTTGTGTTTATACGGGTCACCCATGAATCGCATCCTTCTTGATCCGATTCTGCATGGATATGTATTGTTCCTTTGTGGGTTAATTATTTTTCTGGCATGGTATCTGGAATGGTGGAAGAGAAACCACAAGTAATTTAAGGATATTGGTGTTATGAAATGGACACTTTGGTTGAGCCGAATATTGGCACGGAAATTAGCTCCCCAGCAATTGGTTGATTTGGCAATGGATGTTTGGCCACACGTATGGGAGCATGTCCCGTCAGAACGGCGGGTGGACTTTCTGAGAAGCGCCATCGAAGACATCTTGGGAATCGTGTTGGAGGGCTTGAGCCGTGAAGAACGCGCTGCCTTGATGAACGGGCTGTTGCCCTTAGCCGCGCGTGAGTTTCCCCTGAGCGAGCTGGATTTCCTGACCGTTTTCGTGTCTCCCGGAGATCGGTACCATCCAAAGGATTCCGAAGCATGAAAATTGCCTTGACCACCGATTCTTTCATCGAAGGCCAGGGAGGGGTCTCGACAGCAGTGGCCACTCTGGCTCGTCACCTGCGTTGCCGCGGCCACGAGGTGATGGTCTATACTGCTGCGGACCCCTCGCATGTGGACAGTGATCTGGATGTGGTCGGTCTGCGCGCTTTGCGTTATGAACGCTTCCCCGGCGGGCGAATGCCGATAGCCCCGATTACTTTGATGCAAGAATTGGCTGATTTTCGCCCCGATGTCATTCACAATCACTCGATGAGTGCGATGGGCCTTCAGGCTCTGGCGGCGGCGCGCTTGTTCGGTATCCCTATTCTGGGAACCTGTCATGTATTTCTGGCCGGTTTCCTCGAATATGCTCCTGTATCGCTGGAAGGTGTCCCCTTCACCGAGGATATTGCCTGGCTTTATACAAGCGCCTTCTTCAACCGTTTCCCGCTGGTCACTACGCCCTCGGAGGTCATGCGGCGCGAACTGATAGCGCGCGGATTGCGTTCTCCTGCGGCAGCAGTTTCCAACGGGATTGATACTGATCTGTTTACACCGCCTCCACACAAAGGCACAAACGCCCGACGCACATTGACGCTGTTGCATGTAGGCCGTCTGGGATACGAAAAACGGGTTGACCAGGTGCTAGGCGCGTTTGCAATTGCGGCCCGCCAGTTTCCGTCTGCGCACCTGCGCATCGTTGGAGAAGGCCCTGAAGAATCGGTACTTCGACAACTTGCGGTCGAACTCGGCATTTCCAACCGCGTGATATTCGATGGCTTTGTCCCCCATGCCGATTTGCCTGCTGTCTACCAACAGGCTGATATCTTCATCACCGCATCGCCTATCGAAACACAAGGTCTGGTGGTGCTGGAAGCCATGGCTTGTGGGTTGCCTGTAGTCGGGATAGACGCCCTGGCGCTGCCGGAGTTAATCCATCATGAGGTCAACGGTTTGCTAGTCTCTCCAGATGACGAACACGCCCTCTCCCAGGCTGCAGTACGTTTGCTCTCCGCCGCAGATCTACGCCAGGACATGGGGGAGGCTTCACGCCGCCTGACTTTGGAGCATAGCCTCCCGGTTGTAGCCAAGGCTTACGAGAATTTATATCAGCAGGTCATCCTCCAGGCACCGCCTCCGCTTCTATCCCGCATCCCCAAAAAACTCGATCCGGCCTTGGCATGGTCATCTTTTTACGCGGAGGTCCAGGCTCTGAAAGATGCTGGCGTGGAGAGATTCTGGGAAATCAGTAAGGCCCTCCAGCAATGGGCTGGAAAGGCATTAGTGCCGGCTGTCAAACAAGTGCGCAGTGGACCGCCAGAGCACCGAAATTAAACGTCCTTAGATGAATCGTCTCATTCTCAGCCCGAAGAATAACGCCGGGGCAATAACAAGGCTAGGCAGCGCGTATGTCAAAGATACCGCTAACACCGGAGAGTCAAGTCAAAATGAACGTTACTTTATGGATTGCCCAGGTATTGCTGGCAGCCACAATGGAATCGTTGGTTTCAGAGAAGTCTTCCAGACTGAGAAATTGCGCGAGCAAGCGAGGTGGGCAAGGGAAGAAACGACAGGCTGTCTTCGTTTTGCAGGCACAGGTGAACTGCTTGGCGCAGCAGGTATGATTCTTCCCTTGCCGACAGGCATCTTACCCTGGCCGGTTCCCTTGGCTGGCATGGGATTAGCGCTCATCCAGCCTTTATCCATTCTTACAGTTCACATCCCTCACAGAGAGTACAAAGCTCTTCCCTTGAACGTCGTTCTTCTGATGTTGTCGCTTTTTGTGGTCGCTGGGCGCTGGGATTTGATCATCTCATCGTTTCACAACCTATAAGAACAGGAGATCTCCATGTTTACAATAAAAACTGTACGAGATTTTAACCTTAATGCAAGCATGGAGGTGGTGGTACGCGCAGCACCGCTATTGGCTCATGTCGGTCCTATGCGCCATGCGGCTGTTTGGGCTGGAGAACGGTACATTCGTTTTGCCAGCAATGGAATAGGCCTGGATGCGTCCCGGCCACCTGGCGTCACAGCAGATCTCACTGAGTTTGGGCGGGCAATCCTGCACACAGCAGACCGAGCATTCACCAAGCGGCTGTCTCCCAATGTCTTGCGCCGCCTGTTAGAGAACTTTGTTGACGGGATCATGCTAGGAGGCAATCGTTCTGCCATTGACCGGTTCTTCGAGCAGCATGGAACCTATCCTCCGGGTTTCCTAACACTGTCTCCAGGGAAAAGTTGTAACCTGCGTTGCATAGGTTGCTACGCCAACGCCGGACCTACAGCCGAGAAATTGGATTGGGATACCTTCGATCGCATCATTACCGAGGCCAAAAACCTGTGGGGAATACGCTTCCTGGTCATCAGCGGTGGAGAGCCAATGGGATACCGCTCTGAAGGAAAAGGAATTCTGGATGCCGCCGAGAAGCACCCCGATGTCTTTTTTATGATGTACACCAACGGTACGCTCATCGATGACCAGGTGGCAAAACGGATGGCAACCTTGGGGAACATCAGCCCGGCCTTTTCATTGGAGGGTTGGCGGGAACGCACCGACGAGCGGCGCGGCGCAGGAGTGTTCGAAAAAGTATTGGCCGCGATGGAGTGGTTACGGCTCGTGGGGGTGCCCTTCGGTATCTCGCTCACAGCAACCTCTCATAATGCGGAGGAGATACTGTCAGACGAATTCATGGACTTTTTATTTGAACAACAAGGCGCACTGTATGGATGGCTTTTCCAGTACATGCCGATTGGTCGCTCGTTCACGTTGGACTTGATGCCCACTCCCGAACAGCGCCTGTGGATGCAGAGAAGAGTTTGGGAGATCATTCGCCAGCGCAATATTTTCCTGGCGGATTTTTGGAATCACGCCACTCTATCGGACGGTTGCATTGCTGGCGGGCGTGCTCGTGGTGGCGGCTACTTGTACATTAACTGGAATGGAGCTGTTGCACCTTGCGTATTCGTGCCATACTCGCCTGTCAATATCAACCAGGTGTATGCGCAGGGCGGAACGTTGGACGACGTTTGGGCTAATCCCTTCTTTGGCGGTATCCGTAGCTGGCAGGAGGGCTATTGGCAACGGAAGGGCAATTGGCTTGCTCCCTGTCTCATCCGCGACCACTACGCGGAGCTTCGCCGGTTGATTGCGCGGCATGAGCCAGAGCCAAGTGATGAGGAGGCTCGCAAGGCCCTGTTGGATCCTGACTACGCTCGTGGAATGGAAGAATATGGCATTGTCTACCAGACGCTCTCAGAACCCTTATGGCAGAAAGATTACCTTCAATCTGGAAGGCTAAGCAACTGTCACGGCAAAATATCGTCGGAAAGGCCAATTTCAAAAGATGAAAACGGAAAGCATAACAGCTAAATCCGATCGCAGGCCGCGTATTGGGTTGGCACTCAGCGGCGGAGGGGCGTCCGGCCTTGCCCATATCGGCGTGTTGAGAGTGCTGGAACGCGAGGATATTCCAGTTGACTATTTGGCCGGAACGAGCATGGGTGGAGTGATCGCGGCTGGTTATGCCGCGGGCATGAGTTCTGCCGAGCTAGAGCGGGAAGCACTGCTCATGGGGCGCACGCGCCGCCTGCTCAGGCTGATGGACCCCGCCTTTCCAAACGGTGGCTTGATGCGCGGCCAGCGGCTGCTGGCTTACTTCGAGCAGATCTTTGGTCAACAAGAATTTGCCGATCTGCACCTGCCGCTGGCCCTGGTTGCTGTGGTTCTGAATTCTCGCCAGGAAATTGTCTTGCGAGAAGGTTCGGTAGCGCTGGCGTTACGGGCCACCACAGCCGTCCCCGGCGTGTTTATGCCAGTGGAAACGAACGGCAGGCAGATGGTGGACGGTGGAGTGCTCAATAATCTGCCGGTAGACACAATACGAGAAATGGATGCGGAAGTAGTGATCGCGGTGGATATCTGGCCAACCCGCGATTTCGGGATCGGCCCCTGGATCGGCAATCGCCGCTGGTTTCCGGAAGGCTTGTTGGCGACCTTTGAGGTTCTCAATGATACCTTGGGTGCCCTTATGACCGCCGCCCAGGAAAACAAATTGCGCCAATTTCCGCCCAATGTATTGATCCAGCCAGACATCCCTACGGGTGTCAATGTGCTTGCTGGATACGACCGAGCGGCCGAGTTGATCGCCCTCGGTGAACGCGCGGCAGAGGCTCATCTGTCCGAAATTAAGTCGCTCTTGCTTCCGCGCAGGCAGTGGCCTTCGGACGGGAATTGAGAATTGATGTTCCCCTCCCCGCGTACCATTCGTCACCTGCGTCGTTACCGTGAAATCACGGCTGCCTTTGTGCGCCACGGCTTTGGTTTTTTGTTTGACCAGTTGGGACCGCAGTGGCAGTCCTTGCGGCAAGTACTGCGGCTTCCAATCCGAAGGAGTGTTTCAACGCTGCCCGAAGACCTGGCAATCCACTTCCGGCTGGCGTTGGAAGAACTGGGACCAACCTTCGTCAAATTTGGACAGATCCTATCCACCCGTCCCGACCTGCTTCCTCTTGCCTACATTGCCGAGCTGAGTAAATTGCAGGACGCCGTTCCGCCAGAGCCCTGGGAGGCAATCCGTGATCTACTGACCCAGGAACTTGGGCGTGAGCCGGAAAAGGTATTTGCCACGATTGACCCGCAGCCGATGGCCGCGGCCTCCCTGGCCCAGGTTCATGCCGCCACGTTGCCAGGTGGTCAGGAGGTTGTGATCAAGGTTCAACGGCCAGGCATCACCACCATGATTGACACCGATCTCGAAATCCTGTCATTCCTGGCGGTACGTGCACAGGCCACCCCACTGGGGAAGGTGTATGACTTCGCCAGCATAGCGGATGAATTTGCTTTCACGTTGCGGAATGAACTGGATTACCACCGCGAAGGCCGTAACGCCGACCGTTTTCGTGAGAACTTTGCTGGCGAGCCTCATCTCTATATCCCGCAAGTGTATTGGGATTTCAGCACGCGGCGCGTGCTGGTGCTGGAACGCATCCACGGAATCAAGATTAACGATATACCCGCCCTGGAGGCTGCCGGCTACGACCGCCATCAGGTGGCATTGCACAGCGCTCGCATCATTATCAAGGAAACATTGGAGGACGGATTTTTCCACGCCGACCCCCATCCGGGTAACTACAATGTGCTGCCAGGCGAAGTGATCGGCGCTATGGATTTTGGGATGGTTGGCTACCTGAGGAATCGTGAGCGCCTCGATCTTATTCGATTCTATCTCTTCGCAGTTGCTTTGGATGCTGATGGCATCGTGGAGCAGTTGGTCCGAATAGGAGCAGTAGGCGCTGAGTTTGATCGAATCGGATTAGCACGCGATATCAGCCGGCTTCTAAATAGATTTTATGCCCTTCCCCTAAAAGACATCCGTGCCAGCGAGGTGATCGAGGAAATCATGCCCGTCGCCTTTCGCTATCATCTGCGCCTGCCGCGTGAGTTGTGGCTTTTGGGGAAAACGCTGACAATGATGGAGGGCGTCGGGCTGCTACTGGATCCAGAATTCGATATGTTTGAAGTAGCCCAACCCTTTATAAAGCGTCTGACATTGCACCTTGTAATGCCTAACGAGGGGTGGGGGCGGGCAGTCCTGCTTGATGGAGCAAATTGGGGTGAGCTATTCAAGCGGTTGCCTCGTGTTGGAAGCCTAATGCTGGAACGTCTCGAGCGCAATGAATTATTCCAATTGAACATCAAGGGTGCCGACCGCATTATGGGCAGGTTGGATCGGCTGGCTACGCGGCTGACGCTCAGTGTGCTTGTCGCTGCACTCATTATCGGATTGGCAATGCTGGTACCGCTTACCGCCCCTGGCAGCCTGATACAGTGGGTAATTGTGATCGGCTTTATCAGCGCGGTTGGATTGGTGGTATGGCTGTTCATTTCAATCCTGCGGACAAAGCCATGATACGAATTCTATGCCCGCTGCTATCGAGCAACAAGCAACGTCTCAAGCAAAGCCATCTCTTCGACCTCGGTTTTGACTTCCCCATCCAGCCAGGAAGCGCGCAGACGGTTTAAGATGTTCTGGTAGACGCGGCCAGGAGGAAGGCCGCGCGATTTGAGATCGTGGCCGGTCGTCTTTGGGCGGACTCGCCGCCATCGCACCACAAAGTTATCGAGAACCTCACGGCCCTTCCCGGTTGTTCCAAGATAAACCGCATAAACTGCCAACAAGGGAACGTCTTCGAGGCGGGTAAAGATGGCGCTCGGTTTCGCCTTTTTTACAGCAGGCAAATCCTGCCTGAGCTCACTGGCGGCCCGGAGATTGCGCCTCAGTGTCACAGGAAATCGCAATCGGGTAGATACGGCATCCACTTCAGAGGGATTCAGGCGCGACAGCCACAGGAGGTAGCCCAGTGCCAGTCGGCGCGGCACAGGTCCGAGGTCCGGCAAGCGGCCCCAGTCTTCTGGCGGAGGCTGATCCACGCCAGAAGCCAGCAGCCGGCGCAGGCCATCGTTCCATAGCAACGAAGGGTGGATGGCAATCAATAATTTCAATTCAGCCAGGCGGGCCAGTATATTGGCTGCACGCGCCTCGGACAAGATCAGGTTCAGCTCGTGACGGATACGGTCGCCGCTGAGCTTCTCGAGTAGCGAGCGCGCCTCGACCATCAGTTGCAGGGTGCGGGTCTCGATGCGGAAGCCAAAACGCTGCTCGAAGCGGACAGCGCGCAACAGCCGGGTGGGATCGTCTACGAAGGAAAGGGAGTGCAGAACCCGCACCAGGCCATCCTGCAGGTCGCTCAACCCGCCCCAAGGATCGAGCAGCTCGCCATAATGATGCCCATCCAAACGCAAGGCCATCGTATTGATCGTGAAATCACGGCGGTGCAGGTCCAGCTTGATGCTGCCGCGCTCGACCGAAGGCAGGGCGGAAGGATGGTCGTAGAACTCCTGGCGGGCAGAGATGAAATCGAGGGAGGGAGGTGTAGAGGGTAAAGATTCCTGATACGTGATGCGTGATGAGTGAGGAGCGAGGAGCGAGGAGGGAGGTGTAATCTGCGAGGCCAAGAACCACTTCGCGGTGCCGAAGCGGGAATGACTGGTGACTTTGCCGCCATAGCGTTTTGCGAGCGAACGCGCCAGGGCAATGGCGTCGCCCTCCACGACCATGTCGAAGTCCAGGCTGGGGCGTTCGAGCAAAAGGTCGCGCACGAAGCCGCCGACCACGTAGAGCGGCAGCTTCTGGACGGTCGCTTCATCGGCTACGGCCTGGATGAGCGCCAAACGTTCGGGCGGCAGCGCTTTTTCCAGCTTATCGGCCAGATCGAGACGCGAGGCCGGATGCGGTTTCGGCGCAAGGGTTTTCAAGAGATCAGTGCGGGTGACAATTCCGACGATGGCATTGCTCTTCGGATCCACCACTGGCACCTGCCCCCAACCGCTATCGGTCATGCGCGCCTGAAGGTATTGGATTGAATCGTCCGGGCGGACGGTTACTTCCCCGGCCTCCATCAGGCTGGCAGCGGTCAGGTTGAGCTTGTGCGCCAGCGCCCGATCCACGGCGCGGCGCGTCAGCAAGCCGACGACTCGTCCCTCCTGCACGACCGGAAAGCCCTCGTAACCGTACTTCTGCATCAGCCGGGCAGCCTCCTGGAGGGAGGCCTCGGGTGCCAAAACGTGCGGTCGGTGGGACATGATCTGCGCGGCGGTCACGGATGGCCGCACGTGACGCGGCAGGATTTCGAGTAATTCCTGGCAAATGGACCTCACCCCTTCGGCTGCGCCCCCTGGTCCGACCGCCACCGTTCGTGCCGCGAGCAACGGCGGCACGCCGGTGCGAGACGGCAGGGCAGGCCCCGGCCCCTCTCCTACAGGGAGAGGGGGGTTTTTAATGAGTGCAGCAGCCGCCCGTTCGTGCCCACCGCCGCCGAAGTGGGCTGCGACGGCTGCCACGTCAATACCATCCGTGGTCGAACGCGCCACCATGCGGATGCCTTCGGAGGTGGTCACCAAGACGAAGATGGCGTCCGGGTCGAGCAAGTCGCGCAATTTGTGCGCCAGGGAAGAGATCTCTTCGCTCATCTCACCTGCCTCGCCGCAGGTGATGATTACACGATGGCCCTGAATGTTATACGTCTGCGCCTCGGCAGCCAGCTGATCATAAATCTGACGCTGTTCCGCTGAGAGCGGTGGGTTTAGGAAATTGGCCGCGATCTGCAGACTGGCGCCTTGCTCCACGAGATGAGCCGCGGCGCGGATATCGCGCGGCGTGGTGCCGGCGTAGGTCAGCGAGCCGGTATCTTCGTAGACGCCCAGCAGGAGCAGGGTCGCTTGAATGGCGCCGAGCGGACCGTTGTGCGCCTCCACTGCTTCGACCAGTATGGTAGTCGTGGCCCCGGTCTGGCTGGTGGCGACCTCCCATTCGGGCGGCAGGCTGCGGCGCGGCGGATGATGGTCTATCACGCGGACGCTCGTCTCCGCACCCATACCTTTGATCGTGACCAGCGACTGAGTATCCACCAGCGTAACCGCCTCGACAGGCTCGGAAGGCAGGTCGCGCGGGTCTACGAAGGGCAGTTCCGCGCCGTAGAGCGTGACGAACGAGCGCACGTTGCGGTTCATCTTGCGCGGCAAGACCGGCAGCGTACCCTCATCCAAAAGGTACGCGCCCAGCAAGGATGCCAGGGCATCGAAGTCGGCTTGCTCGTGGGTCAGGATCAGTCGCATGGTCTGATAGTTGAGTGGTCAGGTGGTCGCGTGATCTGGCTTTATGGTTGCACAGTTTTAGCAACCATTATTGTAGCACACTGAAGAGGGGATGCCGTGCCACAATCTTCGATTTGCGCCTTTTCACCGACACAGGGATTGACGCTGTGTGTAGGATGTGTATAATAGATCTATGAACAGCCGAGAGATCATTGCCCGGCTCAAAGAAAACGGATGGGTTTGGTACATATCCGCGGCAGCCATCATCATTTCAAGCACCCAGAAAAACCCGGGCGTGTGACCGTTCCCCACCCGAAAAGGGATATTCCACGAGGAACGCTGCGAAGTATTTACCGTCAGGTCGGCTGGCCCTGGCCAGAGAAAAAGTGAGTGCCTATGCGTTACCCAGTTGTTATTCACAAAGATCCCGATAGCGATTACGGCGTGACCGTACCAGACCTGCCCGGCTGTTTCAGCGCCGCGGAAACAATGGACGAGGCTTTGCAGGAGGTAGTCGAAGCCATCGAATGCCACCTGGAAGGGATGCTGTTGGACGGAGAGGCGATCCCCACTCCTAAAACAGTGGAACATCACCTGAATAACCCTGACTATGCCGATGGGACGTGGGCGTTGGTCACGGTAGACGTAACAAAACTATCCGGAAAAACGAGGCGAGTAAACATCACTTTGCCGGAACGCGTGCTGAGTGTAATGGATAAGTATGCAACTGAACACGGCGAGACTCGTTCCGGGCTGATCGCGGAGGCGGCTATCGAATACATCGCAACACGCGAAGATGCTTCGGGAAAATGAAGTCTCGGAAAATTGAGAAATCAGGTATAATGTCGTCCATGCAACTGAACCCGTCCCCAGCCCCGCGCAAGCAAAAGCCTCTCCGGTCTGGATAGGTTCGGTTCGTCACGCCCACCCGCGGCTCCCAGACCTGAGGAGCCGCTTTTGTTTATAATCACGAAGGACACGAAGGAACACGAAGATTCATGAAAGTTTCTGTTTTTGGTGGTTCCCAACCTGAAGAAGGCTCCCGTGCTTACCAGGAAGCCTACGAACTCGGCAAGCTGCTCGCCGAGGCGGGACACACCGTGCTGACCGGCGGCTACATCGGCACGATGGAGGCCGTCAGCCGCGGGGCGAGCGAAGCGGGCGGACACGTCATCGGCGTGACCTGCGCCGAGATCGAGCGCTGGCGCCCAGTCAAAGCCAATGGCTGGGTGAAGGAGGAATGGCGCAGGGAAACGCTGCTGGAACGGCTGCAGACCCTCGTCGAGGGTTGCGACGCCGCCATCGCCCTGCCCGGCGGGCCCGGCACGCTGACCGAGATCGCTCTGACCTGGAACCTGATGATCATCGGTTCGATCACTCCCAGGCCACTGATCCTGGTCGGCGATGGCTGGCAGACCATCCTCGACCAAGTTTACCAATCGTTTGCTGAGTATGTTCCGGCCAATCAACGCGCTCTTGTAGAGTTTGCGCCGGACGTTCAAAAAGCAGTAGAGATTCTAAAATCTTAATCCTGTGTCGTTGCGAGGGTCGAGTAGGGTTGAGCAGCGTAGCGTATCGAAACCCGTATCGAGACCCGAAGCAGCCCCTGGCAAGCGGGGGATTGCTTCGTCGCTCCCGTTGGTCGCTCCTCGCAATGACACACAAAACGAGGAACTTATGGCAGACGAAAAACTCACCCCCCGCAACGAAGATTTTTCCGAGTGGTACAACCAGTTGGTGCTCAAAGCCGAGCTGGCCGATTACGCCCCTGTGCGCGGCTGCATGGTGGTGCGGCCATACGGCTGGGCACTGTGGGAAAACATCCAGGCCGCGCTCGACCGGCGCTTCAAGGCCACCGGCCACGTCAACGCCGCCTTCCCGCTTTTCATCCCGATGTCTTTCCTCGAAAAGGAAAAGGCGCACGTAGAGGGCTTCTCGCCAGAGCTGGCCATCGTCACCATCGGCGGCGGCGAGAAGCTGGAGGAGCCGCTGGTCGTGCGCCCCACTTCCGAGACCGTGATTGGCTCGATGTACGCCAAGTGGATCCAATCCTACCGCGACCTGCCGGTGCTGATCAACCAGTGGGGCAACGTCGTCCGCTGGGAGCTGCGCACCAAGCTCTTCCTGCGCACGCTGGAATTCTACTGGCAGGAGGGTCACACTGCCCATGCCAGCGAACAGGAAGCCCGTGAGGAAACGATGCGCATGTTGGGCGTCTACGCGGATTTCGCCATCAACGAGGGCGCGGTGCCAGTCATCCAGGGCATCAAGAGCGAGAGCGAGAAATTTGCCGGCGCGGTGCAGTCCACCTCCATCGAGGCGATGATGGGTGACACGCGCGCCTTACAGGCTGGCACTTCCCACTTCCTCGGCCAGAACTTCGCCAAAGCCTTCAACATCCAGTACCTCGACATGAGCAACACGCTCCAATACGTCTGGACGACCTCTTGGGGCCTCTCCACCCGCTTCGTCGGCGCCATCATCATGACCCACGGCGACGACCAGGGCCTGATCCTGCCGCCCAGGCTGGCGCCCCTCCAGATCGTGCTCATCCCCATCTACAAGAACGACGCCGAGCGCGGCGCGGTGCTGCCGGTCGTCGAGCGCATCAAGGCCGAGCTGGCCGACTTCCGCCTGAAAGTGGACGACCGGACGGAGATCACGCCCGGATTCAAGTTCAACGATTGGGAGATGCGCGGCGTGCCGTTACGCATTGAAATCGGCCCGAAGGATGTGAAAAAGGGGACAGTTGCCCTGGCGCGGCGCGATAAACCCGGCAGAGAAGGCAAGTCCTTCGCCCCCCAGGCGGATCTGGCGCGGACCGTGGGCCTGCTCCTGGACGAGATACAGGCCTCCCTGCTGGCGCGCGCGACGGCTTTCCGCGATAGTCACATCCACGACCCAAAGGTCTATGACGAGTTGAAGGAAGTGGTCGCCAGCGGCTGGGCATTCTCGTGGTGGTGCGGCAGCAAGGACTGTGAAGCGAAGGTGAAGGAAGACACCAAAGCCACCACCCGCTGCATCCCGCTGGAACAGCCCGGCGGCAAGGGCAAGTGCATTGTCTGTGGGAAAGAGACAAAACAGAAGGCGTATTTCGCGCGAGCGTATTAGTTCAATCGGCCAAACCCTGCACGACGCCCGCCGCGTGTTGCACTGCGCAACCATCCGTGCTATACTCTCTTTGAGAAAGGAGTGAGTGATGAACACTTTACACGTTCGCAGTGTTCCCGATAATCTCTACCAGCGACTGCAACAACTGGCTCAAAACCGTAACCGATCCCTGAGCGCACAGGTGGTAATGATGCTTACGCGGGCTTTGGAGGAAGAGGAGTACCAGAGGGAACAGGCCAAAGCGCTGACATCTATCCGCCGCCGCCGGTTTACGCCTCCCGCGAAATCCCCTTCCAGTCTCGAACTGCTGCGCGAGGACCGCCAGCGATGAACGACAAGCGTCTGCGGTTCGTCGTGGATGCCAGTGTCGGGATCAAACTATTCGTGGACGAACCACTCTCGGACCGAGCGCACGCACTTCTCGCGAGATTGACCGAAGATCCGCCCACCGAATTCTACGCCCCCGACCTTTTTTACATCGAGTGCGCCAACATCCTGCTGAAATATGTGCGCCGCTTTGGTCGTTCGTTGAAAGATTCGCAAGCCGACTTGGCAGATTTGAGCAAACTGGCAATCAAGCCGGTTTCCACAGCCGACCTGATGCAAGACGCGCTCTTGCTGGCTTCAGAGAAAAATCTGACTGCGTATGATGCCTGTTATGCAGCCCTGGCTCAACGATTGAACATTCCTTTGATCACAGCCGATGAGCCGATGACGCAGGCAGTGAAATGGGCCGTCTGGCTGGGAGACTTTGAATGAAACTCTCTCAACTGTTCGGCCAAACTCTGCGCGACGCCCCCTCAGACGCTGAGGTCGAAAGTCATGAATGGCTCACGCGCGCCGGATTCATCCGCCCGCTCGGGGCGGGGATTTTCTCGTATCTCCATCTGGCAAAACGAGCCATGACCAAGATCGAGAATATTCTGCGCCAGGAGATGGACGCCATTGGCGGGCAGGAAGTCGCCATGCCGGTCGTCCATCCGGCAGATTTGTGGAAAGAGACCGGGCGCTGGTACCAGATCGGCTCGGAGATGGGCCGCTTCAAGGACAAGTCCGACCACGATATGGTGCTGGCGATGACGCACGAAGAAGTGGTCGCCGACCTTGCCCGTCGCGAGGTGCAATCCTACAAACACCTGCCGCGCCTGATCTACCACATCCAGACCAAGTGGCGCGACGACCCGCGTCCGCGCGCCGGGCTGATCCGCGTGCGCGAGTTCAACATGAAGGACAGCTACAGCCTGGACGCGGATTGGGAGGGGCTGGACAGACAGTACCGCGCGCACTACCAGGCCTATTTCAACATCTTCCATCGCTGCGGGTTACCGGTCATCGCAGTGAAGTCGGACGTAGGCATGATGGGCGGCAAGCTGGCGCACGAATTCATGTATCTCACGCCCATCGGCGAGGACACTTTACTGCTGTGCAAGAATTGCGGCTACACGGCCAATCGACAGGTGGCGCGCTTTCAGAAACCGGCGGCGGCTCAGGAAAAACCAAAACCCATCGAGAAAGTCGCCACGCCCGGCGCGCACACCATCGAAGAGCTGGCAATTTTCCTCGGCGTACCAAAATCCAAAACCGCCAAAGCCGTCTTTTTCATAGCGCAAATCCCGCAAGGACAGGAAACGACCGAGAGATTCATCTTCGCGGTAGTGCGCGGCGACATGGACTTGAACGAGACCAAGCTGGCAAATGCCATTGGCGCGAAAGACCTGCGACCCGCCACAGAGGAAGAGATCAAGGCTATCGGCGCCGTGCCAGGGTTTGCTTCGCCGGTTGCCCTCACCCCTGCTCCCCTCTCCCGATCTTCGGGAAAGAGGATGGGGGTGAGGATCGTCGTAGACGACATCATCCCCGAATCACCCAACCTGGTCGCGGGGGCAAACGAAGAAGGTCATCACCTGCTCAACGTCAACTACGGACGCGATTATACGGCCTCCCTCGTCACCGACATCGCCGCGGCAGACGAGGGCGCGGCCTGCCCGCAGTGTGGCTCAGCCATGCACGCCGCACGTGGGGTGGAGGTAGGCAACATCTTCCAGCTCGGCACGCGCTACAGCGAAGCCCTGGGCTGTTTCTTCGTGGACAAAGACAAGCAAAGCAAGCCGGTTGTCATGGGTTCCTACGGCATCGGCGTTGGGCGATTGTTGGCCTGCATCGCCGAAGAACACCACGACGAGCATGGGCTGATCTGGCCGGTGACGGTCACGCCGTATCAGGTGCATCTGGTTTTACTACGCGGCAAAGGCGATTCCAGGAGCGAAGAAATCGCCGAAAGCCTCTATCGCGACCTTCGAGCCGCACAAATCGAAGTTCTTTTCGATGACCGCGACGAGAGTCCCGGCGTCAAGTTCAACGACGCGGACCTGATTGGCTGCCCCCTCCGCGTCACGGTCAGCGAGCGGGCGCTGAGCGCGGGCGGCGTGGAGATGAAACTGCGACACAAGGCTGATAAGGTGATTGTGCCCCTCGATGAAACGGTAGCACGCCACAGGTCAGAGATTGCCGCGCTGGAGGCCGAAATCGCCACGCAAATCATCCCCGTCGAGTACAATGCTCACTGATACCTGATCACTGATTACTGAACATTGAAACATGCCCGCCATTGACCTCGGACGTCTAAAAACCCAGGCTGCCCGGTTGAGTGATTATTTCGATCAACCGGATGTCTTCGTGCACCAATTGCACGAAATGCTCGAGTCTTACACGAACCGTACCATTCGGCCGGCGCAGGCAGCCGTGCGTTCTTCCCTGCCCAGTTACCGCGTACCGAAACCTGTGCTGCGACAAATCGAGAGTGAGCTGGAGGCCCTGGCCGACCAATTTCCGCCGCAAGCAACGGAGTTGGTGAACGCTTTGTGGAAAGCCAGCTACCTGGAAACGCAGTTGTTGGCCTGTCATCTCATGGGCTACATCCCGCCCGCTTCGGCGATGCCGCTTTTCTCGCTCCTCCCCGAATGGACGCAGCAATCGAAAGACCTGGCAATCCAGGAAGCATTGTTGACGGACGCCTTAAGACGCTTGCGTCGTGAGAATTCCAAAGTGCTTCTCATCTTGATCGAAGACTGGCTCAAGTCGTCCGATTACAGGGCGCAAATCTGGGGACTGCGGGCGTTGATTCCTTTGCTCAACGAGCCGGGATTCGAAAATTTGCCGGCTGTCTTTCGCATCCTGCGACCAGCGGTCGAGGCTGCCCGCCCGGGCACGCAACTGGACCTGCAGGCTTGCCTTGCCGCGCTGGCGCGGGTCTCGCTGACCGAAACGGTGTACTTCCTGCGCGAGGTCATTGCAACCTCGCAGGATGCGGAGATGCTGCGCATCCTGCGACGCATGTTACCCACCCTGCCACCGGACATTCAATCTGGGCTGCGAGAGGTGCTGAGGCAAGAAAAATAGAATATAGTTTGGCAGTCCTCAATCGCCCTATTTCCCCCTACCTCCACTTTCCCACCACCCCTGCAGCGCGACGAACGGCAGCGCCTGGGTCTGTTCCCCCGTCCGACCGGAATTCCACGTCACCACCAGCTCGCGCCTGGCGCGCGTAATTCCTACGTATAGCAGCCGCAGCCGCTCCTTGACGTAGTCCAGCCGCGCCTGCTCGGTTGCCGTGCCCTCCGTGTACCACTTGTACTCGCCACTTGTTCCCGAAACCTCCAACTGCGCCAGCGCCTCGGCTTCCAGGTTCAGCCTAGTGGTCGAGCTATCGCCCTGAGCGCTCACGCCGAAGGCCTGTCGAAGGGCTGTCGAAACCCCGCGCACGAACCACTTCTCCGCGATGTAACGGTCGTAAGGCTGGAGCGAGGGAAAATCATAGTTATTGACCGACATCAAATAAACCCGATCCCACTCCAACCCTTTGGCTTTGTGCATGGTCGTGACCACCACCTTGCCCCTGTGCTGCCCTGGGTCGAAGCCCGAGTCGTCGCTGCTGAAGCCAATAAAACGCCGCTCGTTGCGAGCAATCACACCCAACTCCCCAGTCAGCTCAGGCAGACGCCAGTCGGCGTGATCGTCGGCGGTCCGACGCAGCACCAGCGCCAGCTTGTGCGCCAGCGCCAGGTCAGCGGCTTCGGTGAACAGGTCTTGCGCCAGGGTCAGGATCATCTGGTCGATCGGCAGCAGGGTCGTACCCTGCCAGCGGTGGACGATCTTTCGGAATTCTTCCAGCTCCGCCCTCAGCCCTGCCCCTCTTGCTCGGCGAGGGACTCCTGTCCCCGCCGAGGCACTGACCATAGGTCTTCGCTCGGAATTTTGGGGGAGACCGCCGGTCGGTTCGGTATCGGGGTCAGGGGACCCAGGTGCAGCCGTGGTGAGTTCTGCCAGCCAATCCCAATCCGGGCGCGGGGCGAGGAAAGATTCCACCTCGCGGCACTTGCGCAGCAGCTCAGTGATATGCTTGTACATCTCACGCTGGTCATCCTCGCCTTCGCGCCAGCCACGCCGCCAGACCTGATAAACTCGCGCCAGCTTGTTTGACGACTGTGGATCGGCCAGGTAGGCGACCACGTTGCCCAATGCGCCGGCTGCAGCCCGCGTGGACGAGGTGCTGGCGAGGAATTCGATGTAGTCAATTTTGTGCTTCTTCAGCGCTTCGATGACCTCCACGCCGCGCTGGTTGCGCGGTACCAGCACAGCCACAGTCCAATCTCTGTGCTCGGGCAGCCAGCGAGTCAGCGAATCAACGACAGCGGCGATCTCTTCATCAGGGGAGAGTTTTCGGCCAATTAAACGGATGCCAGTCGGGTCGTCGGGCGGGTTCGGCTGAGGATCGCCAGCGGGTGCAGGTTGAATGTATGGCACGGTCAACGCCTCACGGACGGACGAGTCCGGATGTTCCCCATTCACCCAATCAATCAAATAATTTGCCAGGGTGATGATCGAAGGCTGCGAGCGGCCCGAATCAGGCAGCTCACATCGAAAACCGGCCTCGTGGGCGATGAAGTCGCGCAGGTAACGGGGGTTGGCAGTAGTGAAGGTTTCGAAGATGGCCTGGTTGGGGTCACCGACACGCACCCAATTGCCCCCTTCGACTTCGCTCCTCCCCTTCGGCTTGCGCTCAAGGTTCTCGCTTCGCTCAGGGGAGCCTCCGGCTAGCAAACGCAAAATCTGCTCTTGCAACAGGCTGGAATCCTGGGCCTCGTCCTCCAAAATGTACGGCCAGCGGTAACGCAGG
>CAYZIQ010000048.1:0-2526 GCA_964478375.1 uncultured Chloroflexus sp.
GATGCCATTTTATTGGCGGACATTTTCGAGCAAATCGCCCGCTTGGGCATGATTCATCCCGTTTTTGAGCCTGCTACTAACGCATAATCGGCGAAGGTATTGCCTTAAACTGACCCTTTTTCAACTCTAAAGAGTCTTATCCACCTCACGTGGGCTGCGATCAAGAATTATTTACAGCTAATAATAGATGGTTATGTGACATCAGAACAACAGGCGGAAATCATACAAAAATGCATCAACCAGACTGATGAAGAAATGAGTCTGATTGCTGATCTATTAGAATTATGCTGTTTACAAATGACAACCACTCCTGCACGGAAAGATTTCGTTATGCTTGAATCAACCCTGCAGGAAGTTGTGGAACAATACCGCGCCCAGGCAGAAACCAAAGGGCTTAAAATGAATCTGGCAATTGAAAAAAATATTCCACCGGTGTATGGCAATAACGATCATTATAGGTGCCTCTGGGCTAATCTTTTAAGCAATGCTATAAAATATACACCCGGCGGAGGTGAGGTTACAATCAGTCTACGAACCGCGGGAGGTAACGTGATGGGAGATGTCAGCGATACCGGCATCGGTATCCCACAAGGGGAACAAAAGCGATTGTTTACAGAATTTTTCCGTGCTGGCAATGCCAAGGAATTAAATGTGCCGGGCACTGGATTGGGATTAGTGATTGTTAAAAAGATAATCGAGGAGGCAGGTGGGAAGATCATGATAAAGTCTGAGACGGGCTGTGGTGCGAAATTTACTTTCACGTTACCTGCGGAGGCACATCCAGCCACGAAAAAAGGTTGAACTACTTGGGCATTGGGGGAGGTGCGCGGGGTGGGTTATAATAATATACGCATATTATGAACCAACTCCACATTGTCACCGGTGCGTTCGGTTACTCGGGCAAATACATCGCTGCACGCCTGCTGACTGAAGGTCACCGCGTCCGCACGCTGACAAATTCGACAAATCGAGCCAACCCTTTCGGGGATAGGGTGGAAGCGCATCCCTTCAACTTCGACCAACCGGATAATCTGGCCGAATCACTGCGTGGCGCGACAGTGCTCTACAATACCTACTGGGTGCGCTTCAATTACATTTCCTTCAAACATGAAGACGCCGTTCAAAACACGTTGACGCTTTTCGAGGCAGCGAAAAAAGCAGGTGTAAAGCGAGTTGTGCATGTAAGCGTCACAAATCCGAGCGAAGATTCGCCCTTGGAATATTTCAAGGGCAAGGCACTGCTTGAAAAAGCATTGATCGCCTCCGGCCTATCTTATGCCATCTTGCGCCCGGCAGTGATCTTTGGTGAGGAAGACATCCTGATCAACAACATCGCCTGGACGCTGCGCCGCCTGCCGGTCTTCGGCGTGTTCGGGGACGGGAGCTACCGCCTCCAGCCGATCTACGTGGAGGACCTGGCCGCGCTGGCCGTCGAGCAGGGCAAGAAGCGCGCGAACGTCATCATTGATGCTATCGGGCCAGAAACTTTTACCTACCGCGAACTGGCGAAAACTATCGGAGAGATCATCGGCGTGCGCCGCCCAATCCTTTCGATGCCTCCTGCTTTGGCCTACCTGGCCGGATGGAAACTCGGCTTGCTCCTCGGTGACGTGATGATCACCTGGCCGGAGGTCAAGGGGCTGATGGGTGACCTGCTCTGCACCGACTCCCCGCCGGCCGGCGCGACCCGTCTCACCGATTGGATGCGAGAGCATCGGGATACGCTCGGCGTGCGGTACGCCAGCGAGTTGGCGCGGAGGAAGGATCGCACGAAGGAGTATGGCAGATAACGAAAGCGCACATCCCTCGCACGAGGCATCCTACGTGTCAAGCGAAAAGAAATGGTAGAATCACAACATGGAAGAACACATACCTGTTCTGAAAGAAGTCAAACCACTAAAAAACTTCTGCCTGCAGGTCAAATTTTCAGATGGCGCGGAAGGCATAGTTGACCTATCCGAGTTCGCGGGCAAGGGGGTATTCGCGCTTTGGAATGACTATGGCAAGTTCAAGGGCGTAACGATTGGTTCGAGCGGCGAATTGGTGTGGGATGAAGATGTGGACATGGACGGGTTGGGGATTTACCTGAGACTCACCGGCAAGAAGCCCGAAGACGTTTTGCCAAAATTGCGCGCATTCGCTTATGCCTGAGATCAGCCGCTTCTTCGGGATCAGCATCAAGATGTTCTTTGGCGATCATGCCCCACCGCATTTCCACGCAGAGTATGGAGAGTATAACGCCCAAGTAAACATCTGGTCGCACGTAATCATTGCTGGTGAGCTACCGCCGCGCGTTCTTGGGATGGTTGTCGAATGGGCGTCGCTGCATCAGGATGAGCTATTCGAACTATGGGAACTCGCCGCGCAGAACAAGCCTCTACATCGTATTGAACCGCTCAAATAGATGTTCACCATCGTCTTCGCCAAACTCATCTGGTGGAAGGCACTGCTAGCGATTGTCATCTGGCCGTATTTCCTGGGGCTGGCGGTGAGGTAATAACCAAACGTTTATCCTTTCCCGTAATC
>CAYZIQ010000048.1:2626-4896 GCA_964478375.1 uncultured Chloroflexus sp.
CTCGGCGCGACGGACGTGGTGCCGCTCGTGCCAATACGAGATGTCATCATGGCGGATTGTGTCGCCCTGGCGCGCCGCTTGGGCAAGCGCGTCGGCCAGGAGCTGAAAATCCCGGTATACCTCTACGAGGAGGCCGCTGTCCGCCCCGAGCGGCAGAACTTGGAGAACATCCGCCGCGGGCAGTACGAGGGGCTGAAGGCGGAGATCAAGTCCAACCCGGAGCGGAAACCGGACTACGGTCCGGCACGCCTCAGCCCGGCCGGGGCGACTGTCATCGGCGCCCGCCATCCGCTCATCGCTTTCAATGTCTACCTCGATACCGATGACGTTTCGATTGCCAAAGCCATCGCCAGGACCATCCGCGCTTCTTCGGGCGGTCTGCCGTGCGTCAAGGCGCTGGGGATGCTGGTGGAAGGTCGGGCGCAGGTTTCGATGAATCTGACGAATTACCGCCAGACCCCCATCCAGCAGGTCATGGAAGCCCTCCGCCGCGAGGCCGGGAAGAACAAGGTGGAAATCCATCACAGCGAGGTGGTGGGGCTGATCCCGCAGGAGGCGCTGACCCAGGCGGCCGTCGCCTCTCTGCAATTAAAAGGATTCAGCGCCGATCAAATCCTGGAGCAGCGCCTCTCCGAGATCGAACCTTCGACCTCCACTCCTACACCCTCTTCCCTCCACCCTCTTCCCTCCACCTTTCTCGACGACCTGGCCGCCGCGACCCCTGCCCCAGGCGGCGGATCGGCTGCCGCTTACGCCGGGGCGATGGGCGCGGCGCTGGTCGCTATGGTCGCCCGCCTGACCATCGGCAAGAAGAGCTATCAGGCTGTCCAGGCACAGATGAACGAAATCCTGAAGCAGGCCGAACGTCTGCGCGCCGAGCTGACCGAGGCGGTGCAGGCGGATTCCGTCGCGTTCGAGGCCGTGATGGCTGCTTTCAAGCTCCCCAAGAAAACGGAGAAAGAGGAATCTGACCGCAACATGGTAATCGAAGAGGCAACGATCGGCGCGGCACAGGTTCCGCTGAAAGTAGCCCAAAATGCAGTCAGCGTGATGAACCTGGCTGAACGCGCCGTGGCATTGGGCAACCTGAACGCCATCACCGACGCGGCCTCGGCGGTGACACTGGCGCACGCTTCCCTGACCGCGGCCGGCTACAACGTCCGCATCAATGTGGCCAGCCTGAGCGACGGGGCGGCGGGCGATGCCTTCTTGAACCAACTGCAGGCCCTGGAGGAACGCGCCGCCAGACTCGAGGCCGATATCCAGAAAACGTTGAACGAACGGGGTAAGCTGTCACTGGTATGAGGTCATTCCGCGCTGTTTGGATGCTGATCCTGCTGACTGTCAGCATGTTGGCCGTTGCCTGCAATGGGAGGTGGGGAACGCCTGCTCCCGTCGTTTCCGATACCCCCTTGCCCCCCAGCCCCACCGCTCTCTTGCTTCCCAGCCTCACAGCTTTTTCGCTTCCCAGCACAAATACCCCCATGCAAACCGCAACCGCAGCGGCAACGACCTCTGCCATCCCTTGCGATCCGAGCATGGAATATTGCATCGAATCCGGTCATTTCCTGCTGGAACGACCCATCGCGTTGCCTGGAACGATTACAATTGACCCCACCTATCCTTATGGCAGCACGCAAAATGGGACGCGCCAACCGCATCACGGCGTGGAATTCTACAACGCTTCAGGGACAGCCGTCCTCGCCGCAGCGGACGGCATCGTGATCGTTGCCGGGAATGACAGGCAAGCGGCAGCTTACAGCCTCTGGCTGAATTTCTACGGCAATTTGATCGTCATCGAGCACAACCTGCCCGACGTCAGCCAGCCGGTTTTTACATTGTACGGGCATCTATCCAAGATCGAGGTGCAGAGCGGACAAAGTGTCCGCGCTGGTGAGAAGATCGGCGAGGTCGGCGCGACCGGTGCGGCAATCGGCAGCCACCTGCACTTCGAGGTGCGCCTGGGCGAGGACGACTACGATTCCAATCGCAATCCCGTGCTCTGGCTGAAGCCCTCGAGCGGCGAGGATGGCAATCCGCTGGGCGTGATTGCCGGTCGCTTCGCAAATAGCCAAGGGGATCCAATCCACTATACCGGCCTCAACATCCAATACTTCCCCGATCCCGGCAAGCCGCAAGCCGCTGCATATCAGGTAGAAACGTATGCACCCGAAGAACATCCCGTCCGAGGCGACGACGCGTGGCAAGAGAATTTCGTGCTGGGTGACCTGCCCGCCGGGCAATACCGCATCAGCTTTGTCTGGGAAAAT
>CAYZIQ010000048.1:4996-19504 GCA_964478375.1 uncultured Chloroflexus sp.
CGTGCTGGGTGACCTGCCCGCCGGGCAATACCGCATCAGCTTTGTCTGGGAAAATGTTCTGTACGAGAGATGGATCGAAGTGCAGCCTGGCAAAGTGACGCTGGTGACGTTCATCGTCAAGTGATTTTGGAATGCTGCCAGAATTCAAACATAGGAGCACAGAATGGGCCTCAAACCCGACCACTGGATCCGCAAGATGGCGCTCGAACAAAAGATGATCGAGCCATTCGTCGAGGGACAGGTGCGCGATCACGTCATCTCGTACGGCGTCTCGTCGTATGGCTACGACATCCGCGTCGCGGATGAATTCAAGATCTTTACCAACGTCTATTCCGCCATCGTGGACCCCAAACACTTCGACCCAAAATCCATGGTGGATTTCAAAGGCGAGGTGTGCGTCATTCCGCCCAATTCGTTTGCCCTGGCGCGGACAATCGAATATTTCCGCATCCCGCGCAAAGTGTTGACGGTCTGCCTGGGAAAATCCACGTACGCGCGCTGCGGCATCATCGTGAATGTGACCCCCTTCGAACCTGAATGGCAAGGATTCGTCACCCTCGAAATCTCCAACACGACCCCCCTGCCTGCCAAAATCTACGCCAACGAGGGCATCGCCCAGGTGCTCTTCTTCGAGGCCGACGAGGAGTGTGACATTTCATACGCCGACAAGAAGGGTAAGTACCAGAGCCAGCAATCCATCGTGCTGCCAAAGCTATGAGCGGTGCCCTGCAAATCTTCGATTCACACTTGACCTCCGCCGAGCGGGAGCTGCTCGCCGGCCTCGACTCGCCTGCCCGCATCCAGACTTACCTCGACACTACTCCCTACAGCGACGACGACTTCTACCGCTGTCCGCTGCGCGTCCTGCGGGAACAAAAGGCGCACTGCTTCGACGGCGCACTGTTCGCGGCCATGGCGCTGCGCCTTCTGGGCTATCCACCGCTGTTTCTCGAACTCATCCCGAACGAGCGCGATGACGATCATCTCCTGGCAATCTTCAAGAAATCCGACCATTGGGGCGCGGTGGCGCAGTCCAACTTCACCGGCATCCGTTACCGCGAGCCGGTCTACCGCAGCCTGCGTGAACTGGTCATGTCTTACTTCGAGGATTTCTTCAACGCGGCAGGGGAAAAGACTCTGGTCGGCTACCGCAGGCCGATAAACCTGAAGGTTTTCGACCAACTGGACTGGATGAGCAGCGACGCTGGGCTGGAGACGCTCGCTAACGGCATGGATCGGTATCGGGTCTTCCCCATCATCACAGACGAAATGGCTGCCAACCTTGCGCCGGTGGACGAGCGCAGCCTCCGCGCCGGGCTGTTGGACACTAATCCGGCCGGTCTGTTCAAAGTCCCAGGCAGATGAGGAAGAAGATGATATTGGGGATTGACGAACGGCTCGCATCTGCCATTGCCTTCTTGGCATTCACGCACCATAACTGCCTGCCACAGAGAATGCGCGAAGGGATGGTAAAATAAATGTGCTCATTCCCGGAGGTAATTGATGCACGAAGGCGCACTGACCGAAGACCTGTTCAAACACGTTATCATCCATGCAAAGGAAGCCCACGCCCGGCGTGTGACGCGCGTCAAGGTGGCCATCGGTGCCCTCTCGGACGCCACACCGGAGTCCATCCGGTTTTATTGGGAGACTATGGCGCCAGGTACCATCGCTGAAGGCGCGGTCCTGGAATTTGCATCCACGCCTGGCACGGCCATGTGCCCATCCTGCGGCGAAGAATTCGAGATCGAAGAACTGTATGCCGTCTGCCCGAAGTGCCAGAAATTTCCCATCCGGGTGACAGGTGGGAACAGAGTTCACCTTTCCAGCCTGGAAGTCGAAACGGACGATGAGAAGCACGCACACATCCATGAGTGATTCAACACAAAGGCCACAAAGTTCCACAAAGGTTTTCTTTGTGTCCCCGCGTGTCCGCTGTAATAAACCTTTAGAGGTGCAGCATGTGTTTAGGTATCCCTGGTAAGGTGATCGAACTCTACGAAACGAACGGCATGAAAATGGGCAAGGTGGATTTCGGCGGTGTAGTGAAGGAAGCCTGCATGGAATACCTGCCCGAGATCAAGCTCGGCGATTACACCATTATCCATGTCGGCTTCGGAATCAGCATCCTCAACGAAAGCGAAGCCGCAGAGACGATGGAAATGCTGAAGCAGATCGACGCGCTGGGAGAGAAGACCCCCGGCGTCTCAGAGACGCCGGGGGTCTGAGGCTCCCATGAAATACCTCGAAGAATACCGCGACGCCGACCTGACCCGGAAACTGCTCGCCGATTTACGAAAGACAATTACCCGCTCCCCAAAGACCCCCGACAGGGGATGGACGCTGATGGAGGTCTGCGGCGGGCAGACACATTCCATCATGAAGTCCGGCCTCGACCAGATGCTCCCGCCGGAGATCAACCTGGTTCACGGCCCCGGCTGCCCGGTCTGCGTGACGCCGCTCGAATTGGTGGACAAGGCCATCGCCCTGGCATCGCGTCCGGACGTGATCTTCACCTCGTATGGGGACATGTTACGGGTCCCCGGCTCGGACCGAGACCTGTTCGCCGTCAAAGCCGCGGGAGGTGATGTCCGCATCATTTATTCCCCACTCGACGCCCTTAAAATCGCCCAGGAAAATCCCGACAAGACAGTCATCTTCTTCGGTATCGGCTTCGAGACCACCGCTCCTGCCAACGCCATGGCGGTCGTGCAGGCTAAGGCGCAGGGCATCCGGAACTTCGCCATGCTGGTCTCGCACGTGACCGTCCCGGCGGCCATCCGCGCGCTGATGGAATCGCCGGACGTGAAAGTGGACGGCTTCCTGGCCGCCGGTCATGTCTGCACGGTGATGGGCTACTGGGAGTACGAGCCGTTGGCCGAAAAGTACCGCGTCCCCATCGTCGTGACCGGCTTTGAGCCGGTGGACATCCTGCACGGCATCCTGGAATGTGTCCGCCTGTTGGAGAGCAGCAGGCCCGAGGTCCGGAACGCCTACGCCCGTTCCGTCACGAGAGAGGGGAACAAACCGGCGCAGGCCATCATCCAGCGCGTCTTCGAGACCTGCGACCGTCCCTGGCGCGGCATCGGCGTCATCCCGCAGAGCGGCTACCGGCTGCGCCCGGAGTTCGCCTTCTACGACGCCGAGCTGCGCTTCCCGGAAATCCAGGCGATTGACACGAAAGAATCCAGCCTGTGCATCAGCGGGCTGGTGCTGCAAGGCATCAAGAAGCCGCACGAATGCCCGGCCTTCGGCAAGGAATGCACTCCGCAGACCCCACTCGGCGCGACGATGGTCTCCTCCGAGGGCGCCTGCGCGGCGTATTATCGGTATGGGCGTCTTCCCTCTACTTCAGGAGAGGGGCCAGGGGTGAGGCCCGATGACTGACAAACCCAACTTCCTCGGCTGGACCTGTCCGCGTCCGCTGCAAAGCTATCCCACCATCGTGATGGGTCACGGCGCGGGCGGCAAGATGATGTCCGATCTCATCAAGCATCTATTTGCCCAGGCATTCGATAACGAACTGTTGGCGCAGATGGGGGACGCAACGGCATTGGAACTGTCACCCGTCCCACGTCACCCGTCACACGTTGCTTTCACAACCGACTCCTATGTTGTCAGTCCCCTGTTCTTCCCGGGCGGGGACATCGGTGAACTGGCGATCAACGGCACGGTGAACGATCTTGCCATGCGCGGCGCAAAGCCGTTGTTTCTCTCGGCTGGCTTCATCCTGGAAGAGGGCCTGCCGATGGAGACACTGGGGCGCATCGTCAATTCGATGGCGGCGGCGTGTAAAGAGGCAGGCGTGAAAATTGCAACCGGCGATACGAAAGTCGTGCAAAAGGGACACGGCGACGGGCTGTACATCAACACCTCCGGCATCGGCGCGATTCCCGAGGGCGTGAACATTGCCCCGCAGAATGCCCGTCCCGGCGACGTTGTGCTGGTCAGCGGGACGCTGGGCGATCACGGCATGGCGATCATGTCCGTGCGGGAGGGCTTGCAGTTCGAAACAACCATCAAATCCGACACCGCACCGCTGAACAGTCTGGTGGAGGTGATGATTTCTGCGGCCACGGACGGGCATGGCAGCCCGTCCCACAAATCATCCTCGCGGGGCGGACTCCCACGTCCGCCCGCAATCCACTGTCTCCGCGACGCGACCCGCGGTGGGCTAGCAGCCGTGCTCAACGAACTGGCCGAGGCATCGCAAGTGGGCATCGAATTCGATGAAAAGAAAGTGCCCATCCGCCCGGAGGTCAACGCGGCCTGCGAAATGCTGGGACTCGACCCGTTCTATATTGCCAACGAGGGGAAGCTGGTGGCCATCCTGCCGGAGAAGGCCGCAGAGAAGGTATTGGCGGCGATGCGCAGCCAAGAATATGGGAGGGATGCCGCCATTATCGGGCGCGTGGTGAGCGAGCATCCCGGTCTGGTGACAGCGAAGACGGCAATCGGTGGGATGCGCGTGGTGGATTTGCCCGCGGGGGAGCTGCTGCCGAGGATTTGTTGAATCCCTCCTGGCAGAGCTTGTGTTATACTTTTGCAAGGAACAGGCAGCATGGGCGAACGCGAATTCATCATCTACCTCGACCCTCAGGAACGCATCAATCGCTATCGCCATTACCATGCCTGGCAAGGTAATCAGATCATCGAGTTTCGAATCCAGTACGAAGCGTTTATTGCCAATGAATGGCGTACCGTCGTGCGATACGATTCAGCGCGTGGAAAACCCCACCGGGATATTCTTCATCCCGACGGCTCTGAAACGAAAGAATGGTTCACGTACTACAGCAATGCAGAAACACTGACCATCGGGCAACGCGACATTGTGGAAAACTGGCAAAGTTACCGGGCGCGTTACGAAAGAGAGATGAAACGATGAACGAATATTACCGCGCAAAATTCAACGAACTCCTAACTGAATTCAACCGCTACCTAGTAGAACATCCGGCCTTCGCGGAGAAATTCCCGGACGGCGCGGAAGTGGTTCTTCTGGACAAACGCGACGCGGGATATAACCGGTTCGTTCTGAATGCTCTCAAGAACGACCATCCTGTTGTCTATATTGACGTGGGCGAGCTGGCTCCTATCCACTCACGGCTGAAACGGCCGGTGGTTGTCTCCAGCCCAAGGGCATACGCAGGGTAGAAAAGGACTCCGGGACTTTGAAAATCTTGGAGTTCTATTTACGGCGGCTGGCGGGATGCGCGTGGTGGATCTACCCACAACGATGGCAGCACATTGTGCAAAACCCCCAAGAACAAAAGCACGAGCTGAAAGAAGAGAGGCACTCCCTCCCATATATGAACCACAGTTTTGTTGAAAGCCATTGCGAGCACCGCGCAACACGCGTCCACATAAGCCGTGGTGCGAACGCAAGCGGCTTTTCTTACCTCACCAGCCGCCTGTTTTCAGCCGGTTCCTTATTGCATCTTGCAAAGCCGATAGCATTTCACTGAAGGATTCCGGGTGTGAAGGATTCTCGTCCTTTGCTTGTTGATCGAGGCGTTCCAGCAAAAAGACCAACCAAGACTGCCACGCGCGCGGATTACTCGAGACCCGCGATATTTCCTTGGCAGTTTCATTCAAAGTATCACGAAGTTCTTCTTCTTTACTCATTGTACACACTCCTGAGTTTATTCGGCGATTAGGAAAGCAACATGCGCAGGGCATTTTCGTGCTTGAGCATATTCACATTGTAGCACTATAACTTGCGCAAACCTGAACAATTTTTATAATACCACCTTTGCCAATGCAGACAGGCTATCCAAATCATCGAGTTCCAGCCATTGCAGCATCAGGCGCTGGAGGCCAGTTCTTTCCAACTCTGCCAACTGCTCTTTCACATCATCCCCCACCCCAACGACTACGCCGCGCTTGCGCAGTCCCTCGGCGGTCTGCTTACGCGAGGTAAGTTTCTCGTCCAGCTCCTTCTTCGTCCGCCCATAGCGCAGACCTGTCATCATCGAGCGCTTGACCGATTTTGGATCGCGTCCCTGCGCCTGAAGCAATTCGTCCAAGCGGGTATTCAAACGAATTAATTCTACAGGCTGCACGAAGATGGCATTCCACTCGTCGGCGTATTTCGCCACCAGCGGAAGCGTACGCTTTTCGCCATTGCCGCCGATCAAAAGGCGTGGACCGCCAGGTCGCGTTGGGCGCGGCAGGAGGGTTGCTCCGCGCAACTGGAAATATTTGCCCTCAAAGGTTACCGGCAGGTCGGATTTCAACAAGCGAGCGATGATTTCCAATCCCTCCTCAAAGCGGTCGAAACGCTCTTGCAGGGGAAGCAGGTCAAAGCCGAAGAGACGGTGCTCGCGCTCCTGCCAGCCCGCGCCGAGGCCGAGCGTCAGCCGCCCGCCAGAAAGATCGTCCACGGCGGCGGCCATGCGCGCGGTCAATGCCGGGTGGCGGAACGAGACCGGCGAGACGAGCGGACCGAATTCGATGCGCTTCGTGTGCGATGCCAGCCAAGTCAGCGAGGTCCACAGTTCGAGCGAATCCAGGTCGGGCGGATTGGCATTGGTGAAATGGTCCGAGCGGTAGAGACCGGCAAAGCCCAGACCCTCAACCGCTGCGGCGATTTTTTGCCAGCGCGGCCAAGTCAAGCCGTTCTGGCCTTCGATCATGATGGCAATGTCCATAGTTACCTCCAAAGAATGAACCTAACCCCCGTCCCCTTCCCTTAAAGGGAAAGGGGGCAGGGGATAGGTCATCCAACCAATTCCTTCAACACCAGCCACGCGCCCGGCTTCTGCGGATGCTCCACCTCAACCAGTTCTCCACTTCCCAGCAACCTGCCCCCCGTGCGCCGGGCCAATTCGGGTGGCCAGCCGAAGAGACGAGTCACGTCCCGCGACTGCGCCGCACCAACCGAGCGGAAGTATAGCTCCACGAGTTTTTGCCGCGCTTCTGCTTCGCCAATGCGGCGTGCCTTCTCGGGCAGCTCCGGCATGTGCCGTGCGGTGATGTCGTAGCGATAGGAATAACGCCACGCGCCTACCTCGGCAATCCCCATCGGCAATATCTTGAAATCCATCTGCAAGTCTTCCAGCGCCCGGTTGAACTCGGATTCCTTCGCGTTCATCAGCCGCGCCTCTTTGCGCAGGGAAATCGTATCCAGCGCGCCCTTGTCGAGCAGGGCTTCGTAGACCTGCTTGGCGGCCTGGGTCAGGCGGCCAGCCTCATAGGCCACCAAGTAATCCTCTTCCGGTGAGCCGTAATTCTCCGAAAGGGCATAGAAATAAGGCGCGACCTCCAGCGAAATGAAAGTCGCCTTTCGGCGCAGGATCTTGCCGTAATACCAGATGCGCTTGTCGAGCGCATCGTCCTTCCAGCGCCAAGTCACGTGAAAGGGATCGTCGTGGTCACTGGAGACGGGATAAGTGCCGCCAACCGCCTCCCACAGCGAGGGCAGATCCACACCTTTGACTGGCCAGAAATACGTGAAACCGCGCTCGTTGACAAAGTCCAAGGCCCCAGCCGGGGAATTGATATGGTTCGCGGCGAGCAGGCGAAAGGTCCGCGCACGATACGCTTTGAGTCGTTCCAAGTCGAGAGTCAGCATGGAGTGATTCTACCAAATCCTAGCAGCCCACTCTTGTGAAGACTGATAACCTTCGCAAGGGTAACCGAAATAAGCATCCTGTGTTAAACTTTGGGATATGGACGAACGCATCCGAGCCTTGACCGACACCCTGCTGGACGAGATCGTCAACGCGGTCGGCCTGCGGAAAACAGCCATAGCGCGCCGGACCTTTGGCCTGTTCTTCCGCCGCGCCGCTGACCGGCTATCGGCTATCGGCCTGGCCGCCGACCGAATGATCCGCAGCGACGGGTTTCCCGCCGCCTGCGCCTGGATGATGAGCCACTGGGTCAAAAACGTGACGACGCGCGGCGCGGAGACCGTGCCAACCGAAGGTCCGCTATTGGTGGTCTCGAACCACGTCGGCACATACGATATCGTGGTCGTGCCGTCGCAGATCAACCGGCTTGACCTCAAGGTCATTTCGAGCGATATCAAATACCTGAAAAATCTACCTCACGCCTGCGAGCACCTGATCTTCCTGACAGACGATCCGCGTGACCGCATGGCGGCGGCACGCGCCGGAATCCGTCAGTTGAAAGAGGGCGGCTCACTGCTGCTCTTCGGCACCGGTCGCCTTGACCCGGACCCTGCCCTCTCCACCGATGCCGAAAAGCACCTCGAGAACTGGTCGCCCTCCATTAACCTGTTCCTACGGATGGCTCCGCAGGTCAAAGTGGTGCTCTCCATCGCCAGCGGATTTCTGACACCGCGCTGGGTGAACCACCCATTGACCCGCCTGGGCCGGGTGGACTGGGAGAAACGCCGCATCGCCGAGTTTGGGCAGGTGCTCCAGCAGTTGTTCTTTCCTGGCAGACTCTTCGTATCCCCCTTCATCAGTTTTTCGCCGCCGGTCACAACCGAAGAGTTAGGAGAAAATCCTCGCCAGAAGCTGATTCAGCAGGCCAAGCAACTGCTGGCCGATCACCTTTCCTGGCTGGCTACGCCGCTGCCGGCCGGGTGACCTCCTGCAAGAGCCGTCGGTAGTAAATATAATTTTCCAGCGAGACATCCTCCCGCACCCGGCCATCCGCCAGCGGCACATAACCCCCTTCTCTCAACAGCAGCGGGACTTTCTCTTCGACCTCGCGCCGGATCGCCTCTTTTTCCTCGCGCAGCACATCCAGGTCAATGCCGCCGATCAGGCGCAGGCTGCTGCCAAATTCGCGGCGTAAGGAACGGTAATCCATCGCCTCGGCATTCGTCTCGCACGCCCACAAACAGTCGAAGCCATTCTCGAACAGAACCGGCAGCAGCACCCTGGCATTGGCGTAGGTGCGCAGAATGACCACCTCCACACCGTGGCGCCGTAAAACATCCAGCACGGGCTGGTAACTCGGCAGCACCAACTCCGCGTACATGCGCGGCGAGATCAACGGCCCGCGGTTGCCGCCAATCGGCTCACCGAAAATAGCAGCATCAATCTCGACCTCCTGCAAAGCACGCTCGGTCAGGGCGGCGACGAACTCACCCTGGACTTGCATCAGCGCACGTACGAAGGCGGGATCGTCGCGCGTCAGCGCCATGACTTCATAAAACCTGTGCCAGTCCTCCACACCCATGCTCAGAAAAAAGCCGCGATGCACCCGCATCATCAGCACATGGTCGCGCTGTTTCCAAACTGGCAGGCTCGTTTGCCAGTTTTCCGGCAGGCGGAATGGATGATTGGGATCGAGCCGATGCCGGAATGCTTTTAACTCTGCCTGGGTCGTCGGCCAGCGCCTCGGCGAGGGATGAGGATCTACATCCAGGATGATCTCTTCGCGCTTGTCGGTGACGAACATCTTCGCCAGGTCAGAAGCCGAGGCAAGCCCCTGCTCCCGCCAGGCTTCGAGCACTTCCTCGCGTAAGCCCTCCTCGAAGTAAGGGACGTGATCGGGCGCGCCAAAACGCATCGTTTCAAGAAATCGCTCGCGGCTGTTCATTAGGTGACAATCTTTCAGGTCTACTACAAAATCGCTTTTTCGACGTACATAAATTGTAACGCAGGTGCCGGAATTTGCCATTGCACCAAGCAACGTAATGCAGAAATGACAGCAATTTCAGGCTAATTCCGGTATACTTCAGCAACAATTTTTTTGTGGAGTGAATATGAATACCAAGGCTATCGAAGTCCAGAACTTCCATAAACATTTCGGTGAAATCCGCGCCGTGGACGGCGTAAGCTTCAGCGTCGAGCGGGGAGAGATCTTCAGCCTGCTCGGTCCCAATGGAGCCGGGAAGACTACCACCATCTCCATGCTCTCCTGCCTGCTGAGTCCCGATGACGGCGACGCCTCAGTATTGGGCCACTCCGTCCGCAAGGATCCGATGGACGTCAAGTCCGTCCTAGGTGTAGTGCCACAAGAGATTGCCCTGTACGAGGATCTCTCGGCCCGCGAAAACCTGACCTTCTGGGGAAAGATGTACGACCTGCGCGGCGCGGCGCTCAAAGCCCGTGTGGACGAAGTGCTCGAGGTGATCGGCCTCGCCGACCGGGCAAAGGAACGCGTCAAGAAGTATTCGGGCGGCATGAAGCGGCGCGTCAACATCGGCGTGGCCCTGCTGAACAGGCCACAGATCATGTACCTGGACGAGCCTACCGTAGGCATTGACCCACAATCCCGTCGCAATATTCTCGATTCGGTCCTGGCGCTCAAGAGGGAAGGCACAACCGTACTCTACACTACCCACTACATGGAAGAAGCCCAAGAACTCTCGGATCATATCGCTATCATGGATCATGGCAAGTTGATCGCCTTCGGGACGCACGGTGAACTGGTCAAAATCGTGGGTGAGACCGACCGCATCACCCTGACCATCAACACCGAGTCGTCGCGTGTCACCGAGGCTTGGAAGAAGACCCCGGGTGTCCAGCAGGTAGATGCTGAAAATGGCACCCTGACCCTGCTGGTTGACGACAGCAACCAGGTATTGCCGCGCTTATTCGACGCGGCCGCGGCAAGCGGGGTGCGCATCACGTCCGTGGATATCCAGGAGCCCGACCTGGAAGTCGTCTTCCTGCACCTGACGGGGAGAGCATTAAGAGATTAGAGACTAGAGATAAGCGAATAGAGATCAGAGATTGGTTCACTACTCTCTAATCTCTACGCTCTCAAACCTGGAGTCACTATGAAAATTCTCGACATTGCTCTCAAAGATATGACGCGCTCCTTCCGGAGCGCCTTCGCCCTGATCTTCATGTTCGTTATACCGCTGCTCGTTCCAGTGCTGTTCTATTTCATGTTTGGCAATATTGCCAATGACGAGCAGGCTTTTCAGCTTCCGGTAACCAAGGTGATAATTGTCAACCTGGACCAGGGCAGTCCAACGTTCCGGCAGACCATGGCGAATATACCCGGTGGGACACAGGCCAACTCGCTGGGCGAGATCGTCGTCAATGTGCTGCAAAGCCCAGATTTTGCGAACCTGCTCGAGGTCATGCCCGAAGCGGATCCGGCCGCTGCTCGCGCCGCCGTGGATAATCAGCAGGCCGGCGTGGCCATCATCATTCCGGCCGACTTCTCATCCCGGTTTTCTACCCTGGGAGGGCAGGCAATCATCGAGTTCTACCAGGATCCGACCCTGACCATCGGCCCTGGTGTCGTCAAGTCCATTCTGAACCAATTCATGGACCGCATATCAGGTGCGAAAATCTCTGTGAACGTGGCCATGGCCCAAACCAACACTACCGACCCAGCCCTCATCGGCCAGATAGTCGGGCAGTACATGGCCGCCCAGCCGCAAGGCGACCCGACGACCACGTTACTGAATGTCCAGTCGCCGGCCCAAACGAAACCGGTACGCAATCCGGTCCTGGCCATCGTCGGCTTAGTCATGGGCGCCATGCTCATCTTTTACGCCTATTACACCGGCGTGGCAACTGCCCAGGGCATCCTGCAGGAAGACGAGCAGCATACCCTGCCACGTTTGTTCACAACCCCCACGCCACCGTCTTCCATCCTGACCGGCAAATTCCTGGGCGTCCTGCTGACCGTCACGGCGCAAGTTATCATCCTGCTCATCGCCGCTCGGATCATCTTCCAGGTCAACTGGGGAAGCTGGCAGGCAATCACTCTGATGAGCGCTTGCATCATCCTGAACGCGGCCGCCTTTGGCATCTTCATCAATTCGCTGCTCAAGAGCAGCAAGCAGGGCGGCGCGGTCTTCGGCGGGGTGCTTACGATCACCACCTGGGTCGGGGCGATGCCCATCTTCATCGGGTTTGCCGGTTACAGCAATCCGACGGTCAATGCCATTTCACTGACCATGCCGCAGGGCTGGATCGTGCGCATGCTCATGGAAGGGGTGAACAGCGCCCCATTGAGTCAGATCACGTTGAGCGGCCTGGTCTCGCTGACTTGGACTGCGGTCTTTTTCATCATTGGCGTCTGGCGTTTCGAGCGACGGTATGCCTAGGAGATTCACCGTGAAACGCATCCTCGATATCACCTTCAAAGACCTGATCGAACTGACCCGCAACCGCATGACCTTCCTCTTCCTGCTGATCATGCCGATTGCCTTCACCCTCCTGTTTGGCCTGGCCTTCAGCGGGGTCGGTAAAGCACCCGAAGACCCGCGTCTGCCGGTTGGCTTCATCAACCATGATAACAGCGCCATCAGTCAGGAACTCACCAATTTGCTAAAAGGCTCCACCGTCTTCCGACTGGTAGAGGACCCGAAAACGACTCCCGCAGACCTACAGCAGCAGGTGGCCGATAAGGACCTGGCGGCAGCCATCCTCATCCCGGCCGGCTACAGCGATGCGGCGCTTTCCGAAGCCCCCATCCAGCTAACCGTCATCCTCGACACCTCAACCGTCTCTGGGACAGCCATCCAGGGCGACATACTGGCCGCGACCAACCGCTTGATGGACGCCATCCGTACCGCGCAGATCGTGTCGGAGGTCAGCGGAGATCCATCGGTTTTCGGCTCCGCGCTGTCCGAGACCCTGGCTGCCTGGCAAAACCCTCCAATCCGCGTGGCCGATACGAGCGCTGCACCGGCTGAGGCGCAACCCGGCAGCAGTTCAAATGCCTTCTCGCATACTTCGCCCGCTATGATGTTGCAATTCGCCATCGCCGGCCTGCTGACCGCGGCGCAGGTGCTGGTCAGCGAACGTAAATCGCGCTGCCTGCAGCGCATCCTGACCACCGCCACTTCACGTGCCCAGATTCTGCTCGGTCACTATCTCGGAATCGTGATCCTCTTGCTGGCACAATTCCTGCTTTTGATCCTCTTTGGGCAGCTGATTTTGAAACTGGATTACCTGCGCCAGGCGGGGGCCACCCTGCTGGTGGCACTGACCGCCGCGCTGTGCATCGGCGCCTTCGGCCTGCTGATCGGCGTGCTGTCCAAATCCGAGGAACAGGCTATTATGTTTTCGCTCATCCCGATGTTTATCCTGTCTGCGCTAGGCGGAGCCTGGGTGCCGCTGGAAATTACAGGTACGACATTCAGCACCATCGGGCACCTCTCACCAGTTGCCTGGGCGCTGGATGGCTTCGAGAATATCATCGCTCGCGGGCTGGGTTTCGGTTCCGCGCTCGTCCCAGCCGCGTCGCTGGCGGGCTACGCCGTATTGTTCTTCCTTCTGGCCGTGTGGCGCTTCCGCAGAAGCGAGGAAAGGTAACAACCGCCACGGGGCTGCTGAAAGAAAACCTTCAGACAGCCCCGTGCTCTTTAACGGCGAACAGGCTCGAGGTCGGAATGGTGGGGCTAAAACTTGATGAACAATGTCGCGATAGTGAACAGCGAAGCGATGGCAATCACAATGGTACAGGCGATGGAGAAATATTTCTGAAAGGCATTATTGACGAATTCCCCCATCAAATTTTTATCGCTAGTAAATCGAATGAGATAATAAAAAATCGGGGGCAAAGTGAAGGCACTGATCACCTGTGTGGCAATGATGATTTGAAAGAGTGATACCTGGGGAAACAATGCAATGCCTCCCGCCAGTACCAATTGCAACAGGTACAACACATAAAAGGTTTTGCTCTTGCCAAAATTATCGTTCAGGCTGCCGGAGACGCCGAAAAATTCGGCAAAGGCATAGGCGGTCGAAAGCGAGACAATCACCAATCCCATAAAACCGGCATTCAAGATTCCGATGCCGAAGAGAGTGCCTGCCAAACGGCCGGCAAACGGCTGGATTGCCAGAGCGGCTTGCTCACCCGATTCAAGTGTGATACCGTGAACGAAGAGCGTTGCGGCGGTTGCAACAATCATAAAGAACGAGAAGAAGTCAGTCAGGAACGCGCCCCAATATGTCTCTGCCTGAGAATAAGAAACTTTGCCTTTTTCGATCTTCTTGTCATAAGCAAAACTGCTGATGAAAAATTGGCCCCAATTTGTAATCGTGGTGCCAAGCACACCCATACCGACAACGAGAAAATCGCGGATGTACTGTGGCGTCGCCGTGACACCGTGTGGATAAAGCAGATTGCCTAAAGCCAGACCCCAATCCGGCCGCGCCTTCACCGCCGAAAATATATAGACGATAAAGAATAAACACGCAATCAGCATAAAAGACTGGGTTAATTTATAGTTCCCTTTTACAGCCATGAAATAAGAGAGCAGGATGACAAGAGTAACCACTGGAACAGGTGGAATTTGGAATATCTCAGCCGTAACCTTGACCGCGGTGGCATCCACAACCAGAATGCCGATATTGACTATAACAAGAGCCACAAACATAAAAACGGCAGCCTTGACGCCATGCCGTTCGCGGATCAGGTCGGCCAGGCCTTTGCGGGTGACGACCGTTAAACGAATCCCCATTTCTTGCGTGATCCCCAACAGTATGGTGACGATCAATAGAAGGAATAAAACGGGATAGCCCAGTTTTGCGCCGGCGACAGCGTAGGTGGCCATGCCGCTGGCGTCGTTATCAGCCATGGCGGTGATGGTGGCTGGCCCAAATACGGAAAGAAAAATCA